>PLTJ01000284.1:551-7933 GCA_003164455.1 Acetobacteraceae bacterium | reverse complement strand
GGGCGGCGCACCGATACCGGAAGAGTTGACACGCCGCCTGCCGGAATATGGCACCACCCTCGCCCCGGACTGGGCGGTGCGCGCCGCGGGCGGCGAGCCAGGCTGGCAGTTGCTGGTAAAGATCGAGCCACCCGGCATCGAGCCCGACCTGCGCGGCGCCCTGGAAGGCTGGGAAGCCACCCCGCACCAGCGGTTCGAGCGCCTATTGCGCGAACTCGACATCCCGGCTGGCGTGCTGGTCACCGACACCGAACTGCGCCTGGTGCACGCGCCACGCGGCGAGACCTCGGGCTGGATCGCCTTTCCCCTGCGCCCGCTGGGCACCGTCGCCGGCCGCCCGATGCTGGGCGGGTTGAAGCTGCTGCTCGGCAGCTTCCGCCTGTTCAACGACGCCGACGATCGCCGCCTGCCGGCGCTGCTGCGCCGCTCGCGCGAGGCACAGGCGGCCGTTTCCACCGCCCTGTCGGAGCAGGTGCTTGGCGCGCTGCACGAACTGCTGCGCGGCCTGTTCGCGGCCGAGCCGGCACTGATCGGCGACTTGGCTGCGAGCCGCCCGAGTTTCGTCTACGAGGGCCTGCTGACGGTGCTGCTGCGCCTGGTGTTCCTGCTGTATGCGGAAGACCGCGACCTCATCCCCTCGCGCATCGATCCCGCCGCCCGCGCCTTCTACGACCAGGGCTACTCCCTGCGCGGTCTGCATTCGCGGCTGCTGGACGACGCCGGCCGTAACCCGGACACAATGGAGGAGCGCCTGGGCGGCTGGGGGCAGATGCTGGCCCTGTTCCGCCTGCTGCATGCTGGCGACGGCACCGGCTGGATACGCGCGCGTGGTGGTAGCCTGTTCGACCCCGAGGCCTTTCCGTTCCTGGAAGGCCGCGCCACCGTGGCCGAGCCGGCGCGCATCCCCCGGGTCACCGACGGCACCGTGCTGCGCATGCTGGACGGGCTGGTGATGCTGAAGGGCGAGCGCCTGTCCTACCGCACGCTGGACGTGGGGCAAATCGGCTCGGTCTACGAGACGGTGATGGGTTTCTCGGTCGAGCGCGCCGCCGGCCCCGCGCTCGCCATCCGCGCCGGCAAGCACAACCACACGCCGGTGTTCGTCGACCTCGCCGCGCTTGCCAACCGCCGCGGCGAGGACCGGCTGCGCTTCCTCAAGGAGGAAGCCGAGCGCGGCCAGATCGCTGCCCGCCAGCAGAAGGCGATCAAGGAGGCGGTCGGCGTCGATGACCTGGCCGCCGCGCTGGAGCTGATCGCCGACGAACGCGGCTCCCCGGGCAAGCGCGTGCTGCCCGCCGGCACGCCGCTGTTGCAGCCCACCGAGGAACGCCGGCGCACCGGCAGCCACTACACTCCGCGCACGCTGACTGAGCCGATCGTGCGTTATGCGCTGGAGCCGGCCTTCGAGCGCCTGGGCCTGGACGCCACGCCGGAGCAAGTTCTGGACCTGAAGGTCTGCGACCCAGCCATGGGCTCCGGCGCCTTCCTGGTGGAGGCGTGCCGCCAGCTTGCGGCACGCCTGACCCAGGCCTGGGCACGGTGGCCGGACACTCGGCCGGTGATCCCACACGACGAGGACGAAGACCTGCACGCCCGCCGGCTGGTGGCACAGCGTTGCCTGTATGGCGTGGACCGCAATCCGTTAGCTGTCGACCTGGCGCGGCTTTCGCTGTGGCTGGCGACGCTGGCGCGCGACCACCAGTTCACCTTCCTCGACCACGCGTTGAAATCGGGGGACAGTTTGGTAGGGCTAACAGACGCGCAGATCGCCGGTCTACGCTGGAACGATGTGCAAACAGGCCTGCCACTGTTTCAGGGCTTCCTGCGCGAGCGTGTCGCGCAGGTGTTGAAGGCGCGGGCTGAGATCCGCGAGGCGTCAGACGACATTGAGCGCACGATCCAGGAAGCACGCCACCGCAATGTCGAAAGCCGGCTCGATGATGTGCGCCGGCTCGGCGATGCCGTCGTGGCGACGTTCTTCATGGCTGATAAAGACCGCGCACGGGAGCGGGCGCGCGCCGAGCTGGAGATGTGGGCGGGCGGTAACCCGGCTGCGGTCTGGTCACGGGTCGGCGAGCGCGCGGCGCTTCTGCGCGGCGCCCCGCATCCGATCCGCCCACTGCATTGGCAGATCGAGTTTCCCGAGGTGTTTGTCCGAGAGAACCCGGGGTTCGATGCGATCGTCGGCAACCCGCCGTTTGCTGGCAAGAACACGATGATCAACGGCAACCGCACCCACTATCTCGACTGGCTTCAAACGCTGCACGAAGGGGCGCACGGCAACGCCGATTTGGTCGCACATTTCTTTCGTCGGGCATTCGGCCTGCTTCGGCGGAACGGTTGCTTCGGCTTGATCGCCACCAACACGATCGGACAAGGCGACACGCGTGAGACAGGGCTTTGTGCGCTGCTCACCGCCGGCGCAAGCATCGTGCATGCGGTCCGCCGCCTGCCGTGGCCGGGCGAAGCAGCGGTGGTTGTGTCCATAGTTCATGTTCTGCGCGGGCATGAGCGCAACCCGGTGCTCGACGGCCGGCAGGTAAGACGGATTTCTGCCTATTTAGTCGAAGGCAACCTTGACACCTCGCCGGCACGGCTTGCGGCGAACACAAGCACGGCTTTCGTCGGGTGCTATTTGCTCAGCCTTGGGTTTACTTTTGACGATACCGCAGCAGCAAAGGGTAAGGCCAGTCCGGTCGCAGAGATGCATCGGCTGATTGCTAAGGACCCGCGCAATGCAGAACGCATTTTTCCCTATCTGGGCGGCGAGGAAGTCAACAATGACCCGCGGCACGCCCACCGTCGCTGGTGCATTGATTTCAACGACTTTCCACTGCGCCGAGAGCAGATGACAAAGACTTGGGCGGCCATGGACGAACGCGGGAGAGCAAAATGCCGCAGCTTTGGCGTCGTGCCGGAGGATTATCCTGAGCCAGTGGCGGCGGACTGGCCCGATTTATTGGCGATCATTGAACGGTTGGTAAAGCCTGGCCGTGCCACGGACAAGCGGGATGCTTATAGGAAGCAATGGTGGCTTTTCGCGGAAAAGCGTCCAGCCCTTCGCTTGGCAATCGCATGCCTTGATCGCGTCATTGTCGCACCTCGTGTGACGCAACATCCGAATTTTGTTTTGGTTTCCGCCGGAACTGTTTTTAACGAAAAGACCATTGTAATTACCTCAGATCTAATATGCCTACTTGCATTACTGTCATCCCGTGTTTCCGAGTCTTGGATTAGGTTCTTCACTTCGACAATGAAAGACGACTTAAACTATGCACCTTCAGACTGTTTCGATAATTTTGCTATGCCGCCTGCTGCGAACCTTAGTGGAGAGTTGCATGCCGTAGGCGCAGCCTACGATAACCATCGAGCTGCACTCATGGTCGTTCGCAACGAGGGCCTGACAAAGACCTATAACCGCCTACATGACCCTGCAGAGCGCGCGCCCGATATCCAGCGCCTGCGCGACCTTCATCACGACATGGATGTCGCGGTGCTACACGCCTACGGCTGGGATGACCTCGCCGATCGCGCCGCGCCCGAGTTCTTGACCGAAGCCACCGAGCTCGATCACCGCTACCAAGGCCGCTTGTTCTGGCCCGCTCAATTTCGTGACGAGGTACTCGCCCGCCTGCTCGAACTGAACGCAAAACGCGCCGCCGAGGAACGCGCCGTCGGTGTCGCCCCCGCTCGCTCGCCGGGCGATAACGAAGTGGAGGACGCATGATCGCGCGGAAAATCCGACAAGAACACCGCGGCAAGCTGACCGTGCGGCTGCTCGAAACAAAGGACGGTTTCACTGGCGTTCTGATCGGCACCCCTGGGGGCCAGCCGACCGTGATCCATGGCACCGACCGTGAGGAGGTATGGCGCCGCTTAGAACTGGAAGTGGGCAAACACCATCTGAACTACTTCGGCTTCGACGGTGCACGTTCCCGGTTCCTCCGCGAGTACCCGGCTGGCTTTCACACGCCAGCCTACGCCGTGGACGAACGAAATTACAAAGCCGCGGCGAAGGCCATGCTCGATATCACAGCGCCCCTCAAAGAGGTTGCCTCTGGTAACGGCTTCGCGAATGCCGTCCGTAAGGTTTTCCGCGAAACCAATCTCCTGGCATCTACGGAGAAGATCAGGCTGAGGAACGTACTGCTCGGGCCCTCGGCCGATGCCTTTGTCCGCGCCGCCGCCGCATTCGCCCTCGGTGCCGGGACGCCGGCACTGCTGGAGATGGATAAGCTGCTGCGTCCGCACGACTGCGCCAAATGGACCGTTGTGACCTACCTGCCGTTCTTGTGGCGACCAGACCAGCACATGTTCCTGAAGCCGCGAGTGACGAAGGACTTCGCCACCCGGGTCGGCCACCCCTACGCTCGTGTCTACGCTCCGCGCCTCGACATGGTGGTCTACGAAAGCCTGCTCGACTTGGTCGCGCGCACCGAGGCGGAACTGGCGGATCTCCACCCGCAAGACCGGATCGACGTGCAGAGCTTCATCTGGGTAGTGGGCCAGCCGAAGCCGGCTGCATCATGAGGTGTAAAGGTCTCATTCAGACGGCTACAGCTCTGTCTGTTCCTTCTGGCTTTTCCCCTGCGGCTTCACGCTGGCCGGATATGCCGTCGAGGAGCGAGTGGCCAAATTCATCGCTGGATAGCGGAATGCCGACAACCTGGAGGTAGCATGCCTAGCGAGACCCGACCTCAGCGTATCCGGGACCCCATTCATAATCTCATTGAATTTGGCACCGATCAGTTCGAGCAGATGCTTTGGCGGGTCATTCAGACGCCGACTTTTCAGCGCCTGCGCCGCATTCGTCAGCTTGGCTTCTCGGAGTTTGTCTACCCTGGAGCAACACACACCCGCTTTGCCCATAGCATCGGGGTATTCCACGTCGCACGACAATTGGTGCGCATCATCGAACAGCGTCGCGGAGTAAGTTCTGCACACCACCGCGAACATCAAGCCGATGTCGCGCTCGCCGCGGCGTTGGTGCACGACATTGGGCACGGCATGTTCAGCCACGCAATGGAGGCGATTGGAAGGAAGCTCAATCTGCCTTTTTATGATCACGAGGTGGTCGGCAAGCGCCTTGTGATCGAAACGGAAATAGCACGCGAGTTCGAGGTTCTGGGAAGAGGCTTTGCCACCGACGTCGTGGAAGCGGTGAAAGATGGTAGACCAAGGGACCTATATGCGGCCGTCGTGTCTAGCCAGTTTGACGCCGACCGGCTCGATTACATTCAGCGTGATCGGCTGATGGCCGGTGTGGAGAGCAGCGGTATCGATGCCACTTGGCTGCTCTCCAATCTCGAGACATACGCAGTGCGCACTGGAACGGACGCAGAGGAGGCGGGCGTTGTGGAAACGCTTGTTCTGGGGCGTAAGGCCTTCCACGTCGCCGAGAGCTACGTACTGTCTCTCTTTCATCTTTATCCAAACGTCTACTTCCACAAAGCGACCCGAGCCGCGGAAAAGATTTTCGCCGCGCTGGTGCTCCGCCTCATCGACCTTGCCCGCGAGGGGCAAGGGGACAAGACAGCCCTGCCACCGCGTCACCTGCTCCTGCGTTTCGCTAAGGCGCCGGAGGACTTCGCGCTCTGCACGGCGCTTGATGACGCGGTGTTCTGGGGAGCCCTGCCGATGCTGGAGGAAGCCGACGATCTGGTGATCGCCGGCCATGCGCGGAGCTTGCTTCGCCGGCAGTTGCCCAAGTGTGTTGATGTGCGCCGGCGGCTCGAAGAGGCGGTTCCGCCGGTGGTGAATGCCGGCCCTGAAGCGATGAAGGAACGTGCGGCGCGACTTCGGGCGCTGAGCGACACGGTCATCGAGCGATTTGAGGCGTGGGCCGCAGATCGCCCACCAGGGTCCACGCCCATCTATGTGGACCAAGTCAATCGCCAACCGTACAAGAAGCGGAAGTCAACAGACCTGCAATCCCCACTCGATCAGATCCTCATCCGCCTTGGCGAGGGCGAGCCCCTGGACATGGCGGACATCTCTCCCGTGGTCGCCAACGCCGCAAGCTTCGAGGGATGCCGCGCCTACGTGACACGGGGTGACACGGCTTCGGAAGCCATGCTAGGGAACATAATCAGAACGACAGTTCAGGAGGAACGCCATGTCGGCGCGTGATCGGCTTGAGGTGGCCGCGAGGCTGGTGAACGAAGCCGGCGGCCAGATCGTTGGTCGGACGCGTCTGCAGAAGGTCGCCTATCTGACGCAACTGGCTGGGCTCGGTGGGGATTTCGCGTTCGAGTACCGACATTACGGTCCGTTTAGCGAAGATCTCGCGAGTGGAATGGAGATTGCCAGCGGCCTTGGCCTAGTCCGCGAGGAAGAAAACCGCGCGGTCTGGGGGGGGCGCTACTCGATCTACCATGCCACGGACCGCACACCTTTCGCGACAGAAAATGAACGACACCATTTCGTTACTGAAGCCGCGAAGATGGGGGCCATCGAGCTGGAATTAGCTGCTACTGCCGCGTTCCTGTATGACCATGAGGGCGTGGGTCGAGACGGGAACGGCGACCCTTGGGCAGAGACCGCTCGCCGCAAGCCTGAAAAGGCGGCAGACGGACGCCTGGAGCGGGCAAAGGTCGCGTATCGGACATTGCGAGCCATCCAGACCCCGACGCCCTTGCCTGCAATCGCGTAGGTTCCGCGCCAGGGGGCGCTGCGATGCCGCCGAGCACTGCCGTCCGCGCCCACCTCGTCGAAACATTGCGTCGCGACCTCGTCGGTCCCGGCCCAGACGACGCCGACATCGAACGCGAACGACTCGGCGAGACGCCCTCGCGCTGGTACCTGACCGGCTTCATCACCCCGGCCGACGACGCGCCCGACGCCAACGACCTCGCCGCGCAGGAAGAACAGGAGAACGCCGTCGAGGGCCGCGACGCCGGTGGCGCCGGCGGCGCGGCTGGCGACGACGGGGACGCCGAACCGGCCACCACGAAGCAGCGTTTCCTGCCGTCCTCGCTCGGCCTCACCGTCCTGCTGCCGCCCCACGTGACGGAGCTCGATGTCGCGCTGACCTGGGGTGACTACGTCACCGAACCACCGCTGCCGCCTTCCTTGCTGATCGCAGACCCGCCCGACGGCGCCGACAGCAAGCTGCCGACCCCCTCCGTGGACTGGGTACGCATCCCCCGCAGCCAGACCCTCCGGTTGCCGGTGCCGGATGGCATTAGCCGCCGCACCGTGCCGGACAGCGCCTCGCCGCTGGTGCCCGGTGGCGGGCTGGAACTGACCGTCCACGCGCGACCGCTCACCTACCAGGCGCCGGACGGACCGCACACGGTGCGTGCCGTGTCGGTCTTCGTGGTCAACCGCCGGCCGCGCGTCCAACGCCGCCACGCCGACGTGGTCTATGCCTTCCAGGTCCG
>PLTJ01000284.1:0-540 GCA_003164455.1 Acetobacteraceae bacterium | reverse complement strand
CCGGCTGGAAACGGGACGCCGACGGTATCGTGCGCCGCGTCCACTCCGACCCGCTGCCGATCGGCGAGGTGCCGCGCGTCGCGCCGAACGAAGACATGCCGGGCGTGACGTTCGGCATGGAGAAACTGGCGGCATTGGCCGACACCGGCGCCGAGGAACTGTGCGCCGCTCTGGACGGCCTGCCTTCCCTCTATAGCATCTGGATCGACCACCAGGGATCGAGCGCCACCGCACTGGCCGCGCCGCGGCGCCGTGAGACCGGCGAGAAGCTGGTCGCGGGCATGGAACAGGCCCGCACCCGGATGGCGCAGGGCATTGCGTTGTTGCGCACCGATCTGCACGCGCGCAGGGCTTTTGCGATGATGAACCGCGCTGTTGCGAGTGCCGCGCGCCGCCGCAATGCCGGTGCAGGCGGCGATCCCGCCGCACAGCCTGATCCAACATGGCGACCGTTCCAGCTCGCCTTCATTCTGCTGAACTTGCGCTCGCTACAGGACCGGCGCAGCGACGAGCGAGAGCTGGTGGACCTGCTGTTTTTCC
>PLTJ01000080.1:1244-18968 GCA_003164455.1 Acetobacteraceae bacterium | reverse complement strand
ACCCAGGCCTGCCAGGCGACCGACGCCGCCAGCAGCACCGCGTGCAGCGCCAGCACGTTGATCAGCGCGAACAGCCGGTCCTGATACAGCATCGTCAGGCTCACCAGCACCAGAAGGCCGGCCAGCATGTGGGCGATGTCGAAGTCCAGGCCGTGCATTTCAGACGTTCACCACTCAGAGGCTCCGGGAGACGAACAGCAGCAGGGTGCCGAGCAGGCCGAGCATGAGCGCGATGCCGAGGAAGCCGGGCACCCGGAACAGCCGCATTTTCGCGGTCACCGTCTCGAACAATGCCAACGCGCAGCCGGCGACTGCCATCTTGCCCAGCCAGGCGGCGACCCCGATGGCGTAATGCGCCAGCCCCGAACCCACCGGCGCCAGCCCCCAGGGGAAGAACATGCAGGCGATCAGCGAAGCGTACATCAGCAGCTTCTGCATCGCCGCCCACTCGATCAGGGCCAGGTAGCGGCCGGAATATTCCAGCAGCATCGCCTCGTGCACCATGGTGAGTTCCAGGTGGGTGGCCGGGTTGTCGACCGGGATACGGGCGTTCTCGGCGATGGCGACGATGATGAAGCCGATCAGCGCCAGCGCCAGCGAAACGCGCAGGCCGACCTGCGGCNNGTGCCGGCGATCAGCGCGACGGTGAACACCAGCATGAGGAGCGCCGGCTCGGCGAGCGAGGCGATCATCACCTCGCGCGACGATCCGAGGCCGCCGAAGCTGGTGCCGACATCGAGTGCCGCCAGCGCCTGCAGGAAGCGCGCGCTGCCGAGCAGGGCGACGATGGCGATCAGGTCGCCGGACCAGCTGAACAGCAGGTCGGTGGCAAAGGTGGGTACCAGCGCGGTGGCCACCCAGGTGGTGGAGAAAATCACGTAGGGGGCGACGCGGAACAGCCAGGACGCGGTATCCGGCAGCACCACTTCCTTGCGCAGCAGGCGCAGCAGGTCGCGATAGGGCTGGATCACGGAAGGCCCGCGGCGGCGCTGCAACCGCGCCTTCACCCACCGCACCAGCCCGGTGAGCAGCGGTGCCGCCAGCAGCACCAGGAACATCTGCGCGCCCTGCGCCGCCAGGGCCCTGATCATGTCCAGGACGGTCATTGCCATAGCGTCAACGCCAGCAGCAGCCCGACCAGGGCGATGAAAACGAAACTGAGATAGCGGCGGATGGTGAGGAACTGGAACTGGTTGAACACGTCCGCGACCGTCAGCAGGGCGTTGCACACGGGCTGGTAGAGGTATTCCCAGGCCAGGTCGTGCCTGTGCTTGTCGATGCGCGCGGGCGACAGATCGCCGGGCGGCGGCATCGTCA
This sequence comes from Acetobacteraceae bacterium, assembly GCA_003164455.1. GTDB lineage: Bacteria > Pseudomonadota > Alphaproteobacteria > Acetobacterales > Acetobacteraceae > Rhodovastum. The sequence continues at coordinate 17,651 of PLTJ01000080.1, read as the reverse complement.
CCGTCTCGGAGGAGCGGAACACCAGCGGGCCGAAGACGCGACGGATCGGCTGGGCGAAGCCGGCGGCGCTGTACTGGCTGGTGGGGCCGAGATCGGGATAGCCGCAGTCCCACAGGCGCTCCCGGCGTGTCGCGTGGCTGCCCACGCGGTGCACGATCGCCGCGGCGATCATGGCGGCCACGGCGCTGAACAGGAAGACCAGCAGCCCGTCGTAGGAGCCGCGCGCGTCGGCGACCGGCGCGATCGACAGCCAGGCACGGCCCATCTGGGTGGGCAGGTGGGCGCCGGTCAGGGCCTGCACGACCGGCGCCATCCAGTCGATGACCGCCCCCGGAAACACCCCCGCCAGCAGACAAATGGCGCAGAAGATGAACATCGCGGCGAGCGAGAAGCGGTCGACCTCGCGCGCCTGCGCCGCCTGGGCGGTGCGGGGCCGCCCCAGGAAGCAGACGCCGAAGGCCTTCACGAAGCAGGCCGCGGCAAGGGCAGCCGACAGCGCGAGCAGCGCCCCGTCGGCTGGGATGGCGATCTTCAGCCCCCATTGCGGCAGGTCCGGATGCAGCAGGATGGCCTGGAAGGTCAGCCATTCCGACACGAAGCCGTTCAGCGGGGGCAGGGCGGAGATCGCGATACACGCCACCAGGAACGCCAGCGCGGTCTTCGGCATGCGGTGGATCAGCCCGCCCAGATGCTCCATGTTGCGTTCCCCGGTGGCGGTCAGCACCGCGCCGGCACCGAAGAACAGCGTGCTCTTGAACAGCATGTGGTTGAAGGCGTGGAACAGCGCCGCGGTCAGCGCCAGCGCCGCCCCGCCCGGCAGGCCGTTGGCCCCGAACGCGATCGCCAGGCCAAGACCGATGAAGATGATGCCGATATTCTCGACCGTGTGGTAGGCGAGCAGCCGCTTCAGGTCGTGTTCCATCAGCGCGTACAGCACGCCGAGCGCGGCAGCGGCGCCGCCGGCGATGAGCACCGGCACCGACCACCACCAGGCGCTCGGGCCCAGCAGGTCGAAGACGATGCGGATGAAGGCGTAGACCGCGACCTTGGTCATCACCCCGCTCATCAGCGCGGAGACGTGGCTGGGCGCGGCGGGATGGGCGAGCGGCAGCCAGACGTGCAGCGGCATCAACCCGGCCTTCGATCCGGCGCCGATCAGCGCCAGGCTCAGCACCAGCCCGGACCGCCACGGCGGCAACGGACCCGCGCGCATGCCGGCAAAGGCGTAACTGCCATGGACCCCCGCCAGCAGGCCGAAGGCGAGCAGCAGGGTCAGCGCGCTGAAGGTCGCCATGATGAGATAGACGATGCCGGCATGGTTGCTCTCGGCGGAGCGGGTATCGGCCATGACCAGCGCCCAGGAGGCCAGCGACATCAGTTCCCAGGCGAACAGGAACGTATAGGCATCGTCGGCGATGACGACGAGGTTCATGGCGGCGATGAAGACGGGGAAGAACGGCAGCACCCGCTGCGGCGCGGGTTCGTGCCGTCCGTAGCCGATGGCATAGAGCGCGGCGCCGGCGCCGCCGAGGTTGACCAGGACGAGGAACACGCCGGCCAGGCGATCGACGCAAAAATGCGCGCCGAGCCAGGGCAGGCCGATCGGCAACACCAGCGCGCTGTTGCCGCCGGCCAGCGCGGCGATGCAGGCCAGCAGGCAGATCGTGGCGGTGGCGCCATAGACCAGCGGCGTGGCGCGCGGCGCCCGCGCCCCCATCCCCGCCGCGATCCCCAACAGCAGAAGGGCGGCGGAACAGGCCAGTACGATCGTTACCGTCATCGGCGCATAGGTCGCATCACCGTCAAATGTCGCATATCCGATCCGGCACCTCAACCAGCCCGGAACAACCCTGGTAGGTCGCGCAGGCTGGCGTGGATCGCCACGCAGCGCGCCCGCATGTCCTCGGTTGGCGGGGCCAGGTCGGGCACCATCACCGTCATCATCCCGGCCGCCAGCGCCGCCCGCACCCCGGTGTGCGAATCCTCGACCGCCAGGCAGTCCGCCGCCGCCACGCCCAGCCGCCCGGCCGCGGCGAGGAACAGGTCCGGAAACGGCTTCAGCCGCGTCACGTCCTCGCGCGTTACCAGCACGTCGAAATGGGCCAGCACTTCCAGCCGGCGCAGATGGGCCAGCGCGATGTCACGCTGCGAGGACGTTGCCAGCGCCAGCGGCAGCCCGAGCCCGGCGACGAAGTGCAGCGCCTCCGCCGCCCCCGGCTTCAATGGGATGCCGCCGGCCACCAGTGCATCGCGGGCCGGGACGTAGTGCCGGCGGAACGCCTCGAACGGGAAATCCTCGCCGAAGCGCGCCCGGATGTGCGCGTTCACCGCCGGCCCGGCCAGCCCGGCCAGCCCGTACAGGAACGCCTGGTCCGCCGTCAGTCCCATCGCGGCGAGCGCCGCCGCCAGCGCGGCACGATAGACGCGCTCGCTGTCGATCAGCGTGCCGTCCATGTCGAACACGACGGCGGCGATCGGGCGCGGGGTCGGGATCACTCCGCCGTTCCGCCGAACGGGGAAAGCGCGGCCGGCGGGGCGCTGGCGTGGCGGGGAGTTGCCAGCAGCGCCCGGATGCGCGCCGCCAGTTCGCTGCGCCGGAACGGCTTGCCGAGCAGTTCGACCCCCGGCGGCAGCCGCCCGTTCTCCATCAGCACGTTGCCGGAATAGCCGGAAATGAACAGCACGGGCAGTCCCGGCACGGTGCGCTGCGCCGCCTCGGCGACGTCGCGGCCGTTCATGCCGCCGGACAGGATGACGTCGGTCAGCAGCAGGTCCGGGCGCAGTCCCTCGGCCAGCACGCGCGCCGCCCCGGCGCCGTCGGCGGCGGCGATGACGTCGTAGCCGAGGCTGCGCAGCATCGCCTCGGTATGGGCGCGCACCAGGTCGTTGTCCTCGACCAGCAGGATGGTCTCGCTGCCGCCGGTCACGTCGGCGCGCGCCGGCGGGGGATCGGCGGCCTCCACCGGCACGGCGCGCGGCAGGTACATCCGCACCACGGTGCCCTGGCTGGGCTCGCTGTCGATCATCGCCTGGCCGCCGGACTGGTGCGCGAAGCCGTACACCATGGACAGGCCGAGGCCGGTGCCCTTGCCCGGCGTCTTGGTGGTGAAGAAGGGGTCGAAGGCGCGCGCCAGCACGTCCTTCGACATGCCGGTGCCGGTGTCGGAGACCGCGATCATAATGGTGTCGCCGATGCGGTCGAGCCCGGCCACGGCGGCATAGACGCGGTCGATGGCGACGTTGCTCGCCTCGATGGTCAGCGTGCCGCCGTTCGGCATGGCGTCCTGCGCATTGATCGAGAGGTTGAGAATGGCGCTTTCCATCTCGGCCGGATCGACCAGCACGTACCATGACTCGGCCGGCCAGTGCATGCGCAGGCTGACCTGCTCGCGCAGGGTGCGGCGCACCAGCGGCTGCATGTTGGCGAGAAGATCGCCCACCGCCACCACCTGCGGCGACAGCGGCTGGTGGCGCGAGAAGGCGAGCAGCCGGTGCATCAACTGGNNGGCGCTCTCGCCGGCGCGCAGGCCCGCCTCGGTCAGGGTCAGGTCGAGCCCCGGTTCATCGTTCTCGGCGGTGGCCAGCCCGGCCAGGCGGTCCTCGGCCCGCATCCCCAGCAGCTCCAGGTTGCCCAAGATCACCGTCAGCAGGTTGTTGACGTCGTGCGCGATGCCGCCGGTCAACTGGCCGACCGCCTCCAGCTTCTGCGCCTGGCGCAGTTTTTCCTCGGTCTGCCGCTGGCTGGTGACGTCGCGGAAATACACGGTCAGCCCCTCGGCGAAGGGATAGGCACGCATCTCGAACCAGGCGTTCAGCAGCGGGTAGAAGCTGGTGAACGCGGCATCCTGGCCCTGGGCGGAGGCCGCCTCCAGCCGTTCCCCCATATCGCCGCCGTGCAGCCCGGGCAGCAGCGCCCACACATTGGCGCCCAGCATCGCCTCACGCTGGTGTTGCAGATAGCGGGCGGCGGCGGCGTTGGCGTAGCGGATGCACCAGCCCTTATCGAGCACGAACATGCCATCCGAAATGGTGGACAGGATCAGCTCCAGCTCCGACTTCGAGCGCATCGTGTCGGCCAGCAGCGTCGCCCCCTCCAGCGCCGAGGCGACGGCGCGGGCGAACTGCTCCAGCACCAGATCCTCCTCGGGGGAGAGGGGGTTGCCCTTGGCGCGGGTGAGGGTGATCCGTCCCAGCCGCTCGCCGCCGGCGCTCAGCAGGCTGACGCCGTGGTGCGTCCCGGCCGGTGCCTCCGCCGGCTCGCCGAGCGTGACCTCGACGCGGTCGCAGGCCAGCAGCGAGCATCCGATCGCCTCGGCGCGGGCCACGATCTCATCGACATTGCGCAGTCGCGACAGCCGTTCCGAGGCGGTGGCGAGCTGGGCAAGCTGGCGGACGTGGCGGAGATTGGCCGTTTGCAGCCGCTGGATGCGCTGGCGGGCGTGCAGCCAGCCGGCCATCAGCAGGGTCAGCACCGCGGTCAGCAGGGCCAGGGTGTTGGCGCTGCGCAGCCGCCAGGTCGCCAGCACCGCCGCGCGGTCGCGCCGCACCGCGAGTTCCAGTTGACCGGGCAGAACGGTCCGCGTTTCCACCAGGTCGGTCGTCGCCTCGGTCGTGGGGGCCGGCGGCGTCCGCAGGATGGGCCGCCCACCGACATCGAGCAGCAGGACGCTGCCGCCGGCGCCGAGATCCGCCGCGGAGGCGAACCGGTCCAGCCACGCCGTGCCGATCGCGAGCACCGCGGCGCCGCCGAATGCGCCGCCCGGCGTGCTCACCCGCCGGGCCACCAGCAGCGATCCCGAGCCGCCGAAATACCAGGCCGGTGCCAGCGGATCGGCGAGCCGGGCCAATGCTTCGGTGACCGTCCCGTCGGTCTGTGCCGCGTCCAGCCGGCCCGCCGAGGCCACCCTGCCGCCGTCGGCATCGAAGAGGGCGGCGAAGCGGGCGTCGGGGACACTGGCCAGCGCCAACCGGATCGACTCGGGCAACCGGTCCCCCCGGCCGCCCTCGGCCGCCGCCGCTGCCACGGTGTCGAGCCGGCGCATCGCGGCATCGAGGTTGAGCCGCGCATTGGCCTGGGCGCCATTGGCCAGGGCGGCGACCCCATGGGCGGCCACCGCGAGGACGCGCTCGCGCTCGAGCACGCGTTGCGTAACGCCCGCCACGGTGAGCACTACCATCGCCACGACCAGGAACAGATCGGGTGTGCGGCGCAGGAAGGGCGGACTCTGGGTCATATCAGCCGCATGGTTGCAAAGGGGAGCGATCTAGCACAGCGCCGGGGGGCAAAGCCGTCAATCAACAGTTCCTCACATTTCCGAACCTTGTGGCCCCCGGTTGCCGCCCAGGCAATTTCGCCGTTGCGGAGCATCCGGAGCGGGGGCTAGCTTGCCTGCGCAACGACCGGATTGGCCGTTCAGCGGGGGAATTTCGGTTCAACGGAAGTCCATCGGAGAATCCAGCCATGCGCCCCAATCGCCTCCGCCAGCGCCTCGATGCCGGGCTGCCGACACTCGGCACCCACATCCTTTCCGCCTGGCCGACCCTCGTCGAGCTGGTCGGACAGGCCGGCAACTACGACTATGTCGAGTTTGTCGCCGAATACGGTCCCTTCACCATGCACGACCTCGACAATCTGGGCCGCGCTTTTGAGGTCGCCGGTCTCGCCGGCATGATCAAGGTCGAGCAGACCCAGTGGACCCACCAGGCCATGCGCGCCATCGGCTCGGGTTTTCAGTCCGTCCTGTTCGCCGACCTCCGCACCGTCGAGGACGCCCGCGCCTGTGTGGCCGCCGTCCGCGCCGAAACCCTCAAGCCTCGCCGCGGGGAGGGCCTGCTCGGCGTCGGCATGCGCCGTGACGTCGGCTCCATCCGCGAACCGGGTTCCGCCGCCTACGTCGAAGCGCTGGATGCGGCCGTCGTCGTGCTCATGATCGAGAAGCGCCAGTGCGTCGAGGACCTCGATGCCGTCCTCTCCGTCCCCGGCGTCGACATGGTCCAGTTCGGCCCCGTCGACTACGCCATGTCCACCGGTCACGCCGGCGACGTGGGCCACGCCGAGGTGCGCGCCGCCGAACGCCTGATCATCGAAACCGCGCTGAAGAAGGGCATCCACCCGCGCGTCGAAATCGGCGATCCCTCGCAGGCCGCCCCCTACATGGAAATGGGCGTCAAGCACTTCTGCATGGGCTGGGACGTCGGCATCCTGCACAACTTCTGGCGCAGCAACGGCGAGACGATGGCGGCCCTGCTCTCCGGGGCGAAGCCGAAGTCGAAGCCGAAGGCGGCGAAGAAGCCGGTGGGGAATTATCGCTAAACGGCGGGACTGACCGAAAGTCCCGTCCGGTCCCGGTCCGCGCGGCGAGCGCCATCGCCGCGCGGCAGTGGCGTGGCATGCAACGATCCTATACGGTTGGTCGAACCCGATGACCAGCGAGCCAGCCGCTCCGCTAGCAATGCCCCGCGTTCTCCTCATCGAGGACAACGTCGCGGTGGCCGAAGCCATCCGGCGCTTTCTCGAGCGCTCGGGGATGCCTACTGCCTGGGCGCCGACCGGGGCGCGGGGCATGGAACTGAAGAAGAGCTTCAGCCCCGACGTGGTGCTGGTCGATCTCGGACTGCCCGACACCAACGGCGTGTCGCTGATCGGCTGGCTGTCGCAGAAGCATGATTGCGGTATCATCGTCGTCTCCGGCCGTGGCGAGGAGACCGAGCGGGTGGTCGGGCTGGAACTGGGGGCGGACGACTACATCGCCAAGCCGTTCCATTTGCGCGAGATGGTGGCGCGCATCCGTGCGGTGCACCGGCGCACCCACAGCCGCGCCCCGGCGAACCCGCCACCGTCGCTGCACCATGTCGGGCCGTTCACGGTGGACCTGCAACGGCGCGCCATGGTCGACGCATCGGGGCGTCCGGTGGTGCTGACCGGGGCGGAGTTCGCCGCCTTGCAGACCCTGCTGGAGGCGGCCGGCGAGCCGGTTTCCCGTGAGCGGCTGTCGGAGGCCGCGCTGCGGCGGCCCTGGCGGGCGGAGGATCGCAGCATCGACCAGCTGATCTTCGGCCTTCGCCGCAAGCTGGCCGACGATGACCGCGGGCAGCGGCTGATCCAGTCCGTGCGCGGCGCCGGCTATGTGCTGGCGCGCAACGGCGGCGGCGCTGTTGCCGGCGAGACATGACGCGCCGGGATGCGGCACACTGCATGAGCCTGGGCGAGCGCCGTTTCGGCGTGCTGGCGAAGGGCATTATGTGGCGCGGCACGGGCGGGTTTGAGGCCGGATTCAGCCGGCTTGCCGGTGGGCCGTTACCGCGGTGAGGAATTTGCGGATGTCGTCGGTGCGCACCGGCTTGGCGGCGGCCTGCACGAGTTGCAGCCCTTGTGCCCGCCCGAGGGTGACGCCCATGCGCAGCCAGGTGTCGCCGTAGCCCGTCACCAGCAGCACGGCAATGTGCGGATCGAAGGCGGCGACTTCCTTCAACACCTCGTAGCCGTCCTCGTCGGGCATCATGATATCGACGATCAGGCAGTCCGGGTGGTGGCGGTCCAGCAGCACGCGGATCGGCTCGCCGTCGCTGGCGGCCTGGGCACGGAAGCCGACGGCCCGGCACATGGCGGTGATGGTGGCGGCGACCTCCTTGCGATCGTCGATCACCAGAACCAGCGGCTTGCCGGCCTTATCCTGCTGATCTGCCGGCTTTCCGGGAGGCTGCATCGATGGCGTCACTCCGTATGGACGGGCCGGCGCGGTACCGGGGCCGTCACGGCGCATCATCGTCCCCGCACGGATGATGCCACAACCGGCCTGACGATTCCATGTCCGCGTGCGGGCAACCCATTTGTCCGCACGCCGGCCGGTTGACAACCCGCGCCGGGGCTTTTTTGTCGAAACCGGGCACGCGCGCCGCGAAAACAAGTGTGTCGGGGCGGCGATCCGGCGAAGATACATCGCAACAACCGCATAGCAGAGTGCCATGCGCCAGGTCATCGTCAACGACAGGATGCAGCGGGGCTACCGCTATGTCCGCACCGCGCCGGTCGGGCGCGATTTCGACCCGGCGTTCAGGCCGGAACTGACGCCGGCGCAGATGCTCGAACTCGGGGTGTTCGGCGGCAAGTACATGACCGACACGCGCGGCGAGTTTCCCGCGAACTGGTTCATCCGCGCCAGGCTGTCGCCGGATCGCCGTGACGGTTCGCTCAACTTCTTCGGGGTCGATGCGAGCCAGAGGCTCTCGGTCTGGCGCGCCAAGGGGTGGATCCATCCGGACGATCCGCGCGGCTGGTTCCAATGGTATTGCCGCTATTTCATGGGCCGCCGCATGCCGGAGGAGGACCGGCGCCAGATCGGGCGTTGGCGGGCGATGCGCCGGCACATCCGGCAGATCGAGGCCAACTGCGAACCCGGCGATCTGGACTGCCGCCGGCGGCAGCGGCAGGCGTTGCTGCACTGGGCCTATGACAGCCGCAAGATTTGAGCGCCCCCGGTTCAGGGTCGGCCTGCCGTGCGCGACACCGAAAACGACGCCGCGGGCGGACGTCGAAAACGACGCCGCGGCCTGGACACCCGCCTCGCCAAGCGCAATACGGAACCTACAATACCGCGTGAGGATCGAGCATGAACGTGCTGACTCCCGGAACCGGCTCATCCATCGCCCCGCGGGCCTTCGCCACCGTCGGCGACGTCGTGCCGGTGTTGTTGTCCGGCGGCTCCGGCTCGCGTCTGTGGCCGGTTTCCCGCGCCAGTTTCCCCAAACAGTTCTGGCCGCTGATCTCCGACCGCTCGATGATCGAGGAAACCGCGCGCCGTGCGCTGGGCGAGGGCTTCGCCCCCCCGATCGTGGTGTGCAACCAGGAGCACCGGTTCCTGGTGGCCGAGGAGTTGCGCCGCGCCGGCGTGGCTTCCCCGCGCATCGTGCTGGAGCCGGTGGGCCGCAACTCGGCGCCCGCGATCGCCGCCGCCGCCCTGCTGGTGGCCGAGCAGGACCCCGACGCGGTGCTGTGGATGATGGCCGCCGACGCCGCCATCCGCGATGTGCCGGCCCTGCACCGGGCGCTGGCCGCGGCGGTGGCGGCGGCACGGGACGGCCGGATCGTGACTTTCGGCATGCGTCCGACTTCGGCCGAGACCGGCTACGGCTATATCGAGGTGGGGGCGGCGCTGCCCGGCCTGCCCGGCGTGCGCGACCTGGCCCGCTTCATCGAGAAACCCGATCAGGCCACCGCCGAAGTGCTGGCCACCTCGGGGCGGCATCTGTGGAACTCGGGCATGTTCGTGTTCACCGCCCGCACGCTGCTGACCGAACTGGAGACGCACGCGCCGGCGCTGCTGGCGGCGTTGCGCCCGGCGGTGAGCGGACGGACGCAGGACCTCGATTTCATCCGCTTGGAGCCGGAGGCCTTCGCCAAGGTGCCCGATATCAGCCTGGACTACGCGGTCGCCGAGCGGACCGCGCACGCCGCGGTGGTGCCGGCCGACCTGGGCTGGTCGGATGTCGGCAGTTGGGGCGCGCTGTGGGAGATGGGCGCCAAGGACGCGGCCGGCAACGTGGCGGTGGGCGACGTGCTGCTGGAGGGGGCCGACAACTGCTACGTGCGCAGCGACGGCATCGTGACCGCGGTGGTGGGGTTGCAGGACGCGGTGGTGGTGGTCACCGACGATGCCGTGCTGGCCATGCACCGCGACCGCGCCCAGGACGTCAAGCGCGTGGTGGACCGGCTGCGCGCGGCCGGGCGGCACGAGGCGGTGGCGCACAACCGGGTGTATCGCCCCTGGGGCTTCTACGACACCCTGATCCGCGGCGAGCGCTTCGAGGTGAAACGGCTCGTGGTGTCGCCGGGGCAGAAGCTATCGCTGCAGAAGCATTTTCATCGTGCCGAGCACTGGGTGGTGGTGAGCGGCACGGCGCTGGCGACCTGCAACACGCTGACCAAGCTGCTGCACGAGAACGACAGTTTTGATCTCCCGCTGGGCTGCATGCACCGCCTCGAGAACCCGGGCCGGATTCCGTTGATCGTCATTGAGGTGCAGAGCGGCCAGTACCTGGCCGAGGACGACATCGTGCGGGTCGAGGATACCTACGGGAGAGGGTAGGCGGGCAGGCGTCCAGGATTCGCCGTCCGCGCGCCGGTAGCAAGCGTAGCCCGGGCCTTGTCTTACCGCCCCCCGCTCACAGCGTCCGCCGGCGCGGATCGAGCTGGTCGCGCAGCGCGTCGCCGATCAGATTGAAGCCTACCACCACAAGGAAAATCGCCAGTCCNNGTCTCGACCACCACCGAGCCGGCCTGCAAGGTGGCCATCACCAGTACCGGCGACATGCTGTTGGGCAGCACGTGGCGCAGCATCACGCGCAGCCGTCCCGCCCCGACCGAGCGCGCCGCCCAGACGAAGTCGGCTTCCTGCACGGCCAGCACCTGGCCGCGCATCAGGCGCGCGTATTGCGGCGTGTAGATGATCCCGATGGCGATGATGGAATTGGTAAAGCTCGGCCCCAGCGCCGCGACGATGATCAGCGCCAGGAGCAGGTAGGGAAACGCCAGCATGACATCGACCAGGCGCATCACCAGCGTGTCGACGCGCCCGCCGGCGAAACCCGCCACCAGCCCGAGCGTGCCGCCCACCGCCAGCGCCAGGCCGTTGGCGGCGACGATGGCCGTCAGCGCGTAGCGCGTGCCCGAGATCAGGCGGGACAGGATGTCGCGCCCGTACTGGTCGGCGCCCAGCCAATGGTCCGCCCCCGGCGCGGAGAGCGCGCTGGAGAGGTCCTGGTCGAAGGGGTCGTATGGGACGATCCAGGGGGCCAGCACGCACACCAGCAGGAAGACGACGATGATCGCCAGCCCCGCCATGGCGCCGCGCTGGCGCAGCGCCCGGACGACGGCGTGCGCCGGTTGCGGGACGGGAGCTTTCATCGCCGGCCCACCCGCGGGTCCAGCAGCGTGTAACTCAAATCGACCAGCAGGTTGACCAGCACGAAAGTGATGGCGATGAACAGGGCGCCGGCCTGAACGACGGAGTAGTCGCGCGACAGGATGGAATCGACCATCAGACGCCCCACCCCCGGGAGCGCGAAAATGGTCTCGGTCAGCACCGCGCCGGACAGCAGCAGGCCGAGTTGCAACCCGATCACGGTGACGATCGGGATCGCCGCGTTGCGCAGCACGTGGCGCAGCACGACCTGCCGGCCCGACAGCCCCTTGGCGTGGGCCGTGCGCACATGGTCCAGCATGGCCGCCGCCATCACCTCGGCGCGGGTGATGCGGGTGATCAGCGCCAGCGGCACGGTGGCCAGCGTGAAGGCCGGCAGCAGCATGGAGTGGACCGCCTCCCAGGCCATGGTGGCATCGCCGGTCAGGGCCGCGTCGATGATGCTCATGCCGGTCACCCGTGGCGGCTCCATGCCCACCGGCATCAGCCCGCCCACCGGCACCCAGCCCAGCACGGCGGCGAACAGGATCAGCAGCATCAGCCCGAGCCAGAANNCGGCACGCCGATCAGGCTGGCGATGGCGAGCGAGCAGAAGGTGAGTTGCAGGGTGACCGGGAAGGCCACCAGCACGTCCTCGATGGCCGGGTGGTTGGTCGCCAGCGAGGTGCCGAAATCGCCGTGCAGCGCGTCCAGCACGAAACGCATGTACTGAACCCAGATCGGCTGGTCGATGCCGAGCGTGTGGCGCAGCCGGGCCAGCTCGGCGTTGGTGGCGCGGTCGCCCAGCAGCATCTGGGCGACGTCGCCGGGCAGCAGGTGCATGGTGACGAACACCACCATGCTGACCCCGATCAGCACGAAGATCAGCTGCAACAGCCGATGCGCCGCGTATTGCGCCATCAGGAGCCCCTTTGCGCCGAAACCCTGCGGGTGCGACAGCGCGAGCGGGCTGTCAAGCGGACCCCTGGCCGATTGCACCTGTCCGGAACCTCGCCAGATCGTTATATTGCATGACTATCATGCCAGCGCATTCCCATCTCGAGGACGCCGCCGCCGACACCGGGGCCGCGGTCGATATCGGGCCGTTGTCCGGGCTCATCGGTTATGCCTTGCGGCGGGCGCAGTTGGCGGTGTTGGGCGATCTCGGCCGATGCTTCGCCGAGCAGGACATCCGGCCGACGCAGTTTGCCGCCCTCGTGGTGTTGGCGCGCAATCCGGGGCTGCGGGCGGGGCAGGTGGCGCTCGCGCTGGGCATGCGGCGCGCCAATTTCGTGCCGTTGCTGGACGGGCTGGAGGCGCGCGGCCTGGCTGAGCGCGGCCGGGCCAAGGATGACCGCCGTGCCTCGGCGCTGTTCCTGACGGAGGCGGGGGCGGCGATGCTGGCGCGGCTGGAGCCGCTGTTGGCCGGCCACGAGGCGAAGTTCGCTGCCCGTCTGGGCCCGGACGGGCGCTGCCAGCTCATGGGCCTGCTGCACCGGATCGGCGATGCGGCGTTCGATCCGGGCTGATTGATCGGTGGAGTAACGATAATGGCGATCTGGTTGAAACAGGGACGGTCGGTCGAGGCATCCAAGGCCGACGATGCGCGCGTGCGGGCCACGGTCGAGACCATGCTGGCGGCCATCGAGACCGAGGGCATGGCGGCGGTTCGCCGCTATTCGCGCGACCTCGACGCCTGGGACCGGGCGGATTTCCGCCTGACCAGGGATGAGATTCGCGCGGCCTATGCCGCCCTGCCCGAATCGACCATCGACGACATCCGCTTCGCCCAGGCGCAGATCCGCNNGCGCTGAAGGATGTCGAGGTCGAGACCCTGCCGGGGGTCGTTCTGGGGCATAAGAACATTCCGGTGAACGCCGTCGGGGTCTATGTGCCGGGCGGCAAGTATCCGATGGTCGCCTCCGCGCACATGGGCGTCGTGACGGCGAAGGTGGCGGGCGTGAAGCGCATCGTTTCCGCCGCCCCGCCCTATGAGGGACGGCCGAACCCGGCGATCGTGGTGGCGCAGGATCTTGCCGGCGCCGACACGATTATCGCCCTCGGCGGGGTGCAGGCGATCGGCCTGATGGCTTTCGGCGATGCGGCGAGCGACTTCCCGCCGGTGGATATGCTGGTCGGTCCGGGCAACGCCTATGTCGCCGAAGCCAAACGGCAATTGTTCGGACGGGTGGGGATCGATCTGCTGGCCGGACCGACGGAGACGCTGGTCATCGCCGACGACAGCGTGGATGGGGAATTGTGCGCGGCGGACCTGCTGGGCCAGGCGGAACACGGGCCGAACAGCCCGGCGATCCTGCTGACCACCTCCGAGGCCCTGGCGCGCGACACCATGGCCGCCATCGAAGCGGAGCTTGCCTGGTTGTCGACGGCCGCGATGGCGGAAGTTGCCTGGCGGGACTTCGGCCAGGTCATCGTGGCCAGTTCGGACGCCGAAATGGTCGACATCGCCGACAGGATCGCCTCGGAGCACGTTCAGGTCATGACGCGGGACCCGGACTATTTCCTGCGCAACATGACCAATTACGGGGCGCTGTTTCTCGGTCCGCTGACCAACGTGGCCTATGGCGACAAGGTGATCGGCACCAACCACACCCTGCCGACCAGGCGCGCGGCGCGCTACACGGGCGGGCTTTGGGTTGGCAAGTTCCTCAAGACCTGCACCTACCAGCGCGTGCTCACGCCCGAGGCCAGCGTCATGGTCGGCGAGTATTGCTCAAGGCTGTGCGAACTGGAGCACTTCGCCGCCCACAAGGAACAGGCGGATATCCGGTTGCGGCGCTTTGGCAACGCCGGGCACTGATAGCAAGCGACGAAAGCCCTGACCGTTCCGCGAATCCCGCCCGCAAGGGGAGGGTGCGGGACAAGAGTCAGAATTCGCCTTTTTGCCCTGTGCCGGCTGAGTAATTTCCGAACCTAGTGTGCGGTCTTCGCAACTGCCTATCGTGCAACGCTTGATCAGAAGCGGGAAGAACACTCGCTTCTCCGTCAATAGGTTGGCCTGTTTTCGTACGAAGGGCGTGCAGAGGAGTTTGAAAATGACCGAATACACTTCGATTCCCTCCGGAACCCTCATCGCGGCTGCCGACGTCAAGGGAACCGATGTCTATGATCTCGCGGGGGAAAAGATCGGCAGCGTTGACGATGTCATGATCGACAAAATCAGCGGTCGCGCGGTCTATGTCATGATGTCGTTCGGGAGCTTTCTCGGCATGGGCGAGAAATGCCGGTCGCTGATTTCGCTGCCGTGGCCCACCCTGAAATACGATGCGAAGAAGGGCGGCTATGTCGTCAATCTGAATAAAAAGGTGCTGGAAGACGAACCGGACGACGTTCGCGGTTCCGGGCGCAACTGGGCTTCGGACTATGGTTTTTCAGAGTCGGCGGCGGTGCCAAAGCGCCGGGTTGCCGACCTCAGGCTGCTGTCGTGACCGTGTGATCGTCCGCTATCCGGCCGTGCCTTGCGGCGGGTCAGCGACCATACAGCCGGGCCGCGTTGTCGAAGGCGATCGTCCGTGCCGCCTCGGGCGGAAGCTGCGCCAGGATCAGCCGCCAGCGGCGCACGATATACGGATAGGCCGCCCAACGTTGCGGCTTGTGCGCGTCGGTTGCGAACATCAGCCGGTCGGGAAAGCGCAGGATCACGGCACGCCAGTCCGGGTGCAGCATGCCGCAGTCGTCCACCGCCGGCGGACCGACATCCTCATGGCGGCCGGCGTTGGCGAAATTGGCGCTGACGCCGGGCATGTCCTTTTTCGATAACGTCGCCATGACATTGCGGTGCGCGGCCAGCACGGTGGCAAGCTGGACGGCGGTGCCGAAGCCGGCATGCGGCCAGATGAAGACCTGCTCCGGGAACGCCCTGTAAAGCCGGTCGAAACGCGGCCAGTCGCGGTTCCAGTCATAGACCTCCCAATGCGTCATGACCGGGACGTGCCGGCCCTGCAGGCCGGCGATCAGGCGCTGGGTGTTCGGCCCCGAGGCGTCGATGGCGCGCTCGCCGGTCGCGGTCGCCTCGCCGCCTTGCTTGTCGCCGTGCGCGTAGAGCAGTTCGCCGACGAATTTGTACTGGCCCGAGGTGGTTCCGGCCAGCACGTCGCGGACATAGGAGCCGTCCAGGTCGCCGCGCATGTCGAAGAATTTCGGCGCCCCGAGGACGATGAAGTCCGGATGCACGGTGGCCAGGCCGGAGACCAGCGCGCGGCCGTCCTGGCGATGGTGCACGCGGGCGAACAGCGCCATGCGTACCACCCCGGCGGCGCGCGCGGCGGCGATCGCCGCTTCGCCGTCGAGCGACTGGTCGGTCTGGGCCATGGCGTCGAACAGCGGGCCGGCATAGGGCGCGAGGTTCGGGCGCGTGCAGCCCTGGGCCATGGCGGCGGTGCCCGGCAGCGCGAGGGCGAGCAGAGCGGCGAGCCAGCGCGGGGCCGATGGCATGGGGCGAACTCCCTTTGCAATGCGGCCAGAACAGGCCGGGTTTTCCCGGATGTCTGCTGCCAGGGTCTCAGGATCGCAACATCAGAGCGGTTTGGCAACAGTTGCCCGATGCCCCGCGGTGGACCGGCGACGGTGCGGACCCTGCATAACGATGGATTCACCCCTTGGGTGTAGCCATGGCTCAGGCCCGACATCGGCCGCGCGCCATGTCAATGGCCGGGAGAGAGGGCGGAAAATGGGAACGATACCGTTCGTTTTCATGACGATGGTGTTGTGCGGTGGCGGATGGGCGTATTGCGGATGCAGCCGGCACAGGGGAGCCGGCGTTGGCGGCGCCTTCGGCTCGGCGCTGCTGATTTTTCTGGTGTTCTGGCTTATCGGCGGCGTGCATTTCGATAGCCTGTGAGGCGGAAGACGGACGGATCGTCACCGCCGGCCGCGATCATGGCGGCGCGCCAGCGAGGTGGCGATGGCAAGGTTCGTTACCGACTCTGGCCTGCCGGGCTACAGAAGCTTTTCCATGAAAATCAGCGGATCGCGGCTATAGCCGGCGGCTGCGTAGAAATCCGTCACCGCCGCGTTGTCGGGCTCGATGAGCAGGTTCACCTTGTCGCAGCCGCGCTCGCGCAGGCGCTCCTCCACCAGCGCCAGCAGGCCCCGCCCGAGGCCGGAGCGCCGCCGCGCCGGATCGACGGCCAGGCGGTTGATCCAGCCGCGGCGACCGTCCCAGATGCCCATGACCGTGCCGGCCAGATCGTCGCCCTCGAAGGCGAGCAGGAACAGCCCGGGATGCTGGCGCGCCACCCCGGCGAGTCGTTCCGGCGTGTCCGAGGCGCTGGGGTGCAGGCCGCAGCGTTGCCACAGCGCGGTGGCGGCGGCGTAATCTTCGGCGGTGAACTCGCGTATCTGCATGTCCGACTCCCGGGTCAACACGCTGGACCATTCGTGCCGCGGTTCCTAGCATCGCCGCGATGCACCGGGGAGAGCGACGATGGCGAGCGGGCTGCGCAAGGGACTGACCAGCTATGGCGACCAGGGGTTCTCGCTGTTCTTC
>PLTJ01000080.1:0-1238 GCA_003164455.1 Acetobacteraceae bacterium | reverse complement strand
CACGGCAACGTCCCCGACCTGATCGTGGCGATCAAGCGCGGCGTTATGCTGGCCGGCGGGCTGCCGATGGAATTCCCCACCATCTCGATCCACGAGGCCTTCGCCCACCCGACCAGCATGTTCCTGCGCAACCTGATGGCGCTCGACACCGAGGAAATGATCCGCGCCCNNCGATGGACGCGGTGGTGCTGGTGGGTGGCTGCGACAAGACGCTGCCGGCCCAGTTGATGGCGGCGGCGAGCGCCGACATTCCGGCCATCGTGGTGCCGACCGGATCGATGCTGGTGGGCCATCACCGCGGCGAGGTGCTGGGGGCCTGCACCGATTGCCGCCGGNNTGTGGGCGCAGTACCGCGCCGGCAAGATCGACGCCGCCGAGATCGCGGAAATCAGCGGCCGGCTGGCGCCGACCAAGGGCACCTGCATGGTCATGGGCACCGCCAGCACGGTTTCCAGCATGGTCGAGGCGCTCGGCATGTGTCTGCCGGGCGGGGGCACCTGCCCGGCGGTGTATTCCGAGCGGATCCGCATCGCCGAGGCTTCCGGCGCCGCCGCGGTGCGGCTGGCCGCCGAGACCGTGCGCCCGCGCGACATCCTGACGCCGGCGGCCTTTCGCAACGCCTTCACGGTGTTGCAGGCGATCGGCGGCTCGACCAACGCGATCGTGCATTTCACCGCCGTGGCGGGGCGGCTGGGCATTCCGGTTGACCTGGAGGCGTTCGACGCGATCGGGCGCGAGGTGCCGGTGCTGGTGGACCTGAAGCCCTCCGGCGAGCACTACATGGAGCACCTGCACCATGCCGGCGGCATCAGCCGGCTGCTGCGCGAACTGGCGCCGTTGCTGGATACGTCGTGCCGCACCGTGGGCGGGGTCACCATCGCCGACGTCATCGCGGCGGCCGAGGAAGTGCCGGGGCAGGACGTGATCCGCCCGCGCGAGCGCCCGATCATGACCGGCGGCGGGCTGGCGGTGCTGCACGGCAACCTTGCCCCCGGCAGCGCGCTGATAAAACGCTCGGCGGCGAGCCCCGAATTGCTGCGCCACGAAGGCCGCGCGGTGGTGTTCGAGAGCGTCGGCGACATGGTGGAGCGGATCGACGACGAATCGGTCGGGATCACGCCCGACGACGTCATCGTCATGCGCAACGCCGGGCCGAAGGGGGCGCCGGGCATGCCGGAGGCCGGCTACATCCCGATCCCCCGCTATCTGGCGCGGGCCGGGGTGAAGGACATGGTGCG
>PLTJ01000044.1:1099-9900 GCA_003164455.1 Acetobacteraceae bacterium | reverse complement strand
TCCCCCGGCTTCACCTGGTACGAAGTCCCGACACCGCCCGCGGCCGCCGCCTGACCCGCTTTGCCCGCGTGCGTCCTAATTGTTCCTGTGTCGTATCAAGTTCGGCGCCCGGCTCTGTCGCTCAATCCAGTTGCAGCAACTGCGCCTTCAGATACGCGCTCTCGGGCAAATGCGGATGCACCGGATGGTCCGGCCCCGCTCCGGTGGTGGCCAGGATGCGGCCGCTGCGGCGGGCCCGCCACAGGCCATCCGCCACCACCGCGGCAAAAGCCTCCAGCGGGGCGTGGTGACTGCACGAGGCAACGAACAAAAATCCGCCGGGCACGACCAGTCGCCCCGCCAGCCCCGCCATGCGCCCGTAGGCGCGCAGCCCCGCCACCTGGTCCTTCTTCGACTTGGCGAAAGCCGGCGGGTCGCACACCACGATGTCGTACTGCTCGCCGGCGTGCGCCGCCTCCGCCATCACTTCGAAGGCATCGCCCCGCCGCGTCTGCACAACGGAAAACCCGTTCGCGGCGATTGCGGCCAGCGCCTGCTCGAGCGCCGGCGCGCTGGAATCCACCAGCGTCACCGCCAGCGCCCCGGCGGCGGCGCAGCGCAGGCCAAAAGCGCCGACATGGGAAAACACGTCCAGCACGCGCGCCCCGTTCGCCAGCGCCGCCACCCGGTCGCGGTTGCCCCGCTGGTCGAAATACCAGCCGGTCTTCTGCCCCGAGAGCAAATCGACGCCGAACCGCACTCCGCCTTCCTCCACCACCGCGGTGGCGTCGGTCCCATGCAGCAGCGCGACCTCGAGGGACAAACCCTCGTGTTCGCGCACCGGCGAGTCGTTGCGGGCGACCACCGCGCGCAGCGGCAATTCCTCCAGCAGGGCGGCGACGATCTCGGGGCTCATGCGGTCGGCCCAGGCGGTATTGGCCTGCACCACGGCGACGTCGCCGTAGCGGTCCACCACCAGCCCCGGCAACCCGTCCGCCTCGGCGTGCACCAGGCGGTGGAACGTACCCTCCATGATGCGTGCGCGCAGGGCCACGGCGGCGGCGATGCGCCGGCGGACCCAGCCGGCGTCGATCTCGGCGGCCGGATCGCGATCGAGCTGGCGGGCCGCGATCAGGCTGTGCGGATTGAAGGCAAAGGTGCCGAGACGCCACCCGTCGTCGCCCTCCAGGCGCACCGGCAGTCCCGCCGCCATCTGGCGGAACTCCGGCTGCATGTGGATCTCGTTGGAGAAGGCCCAGGGATAGCCGGACTTGAGGCGGCGTTCCTGGCCGGGGTTGAGGCGGATGAGCGGATGATCGGTCATGCGCGCACCCCTATCACCCCCTTGAGGCCAGCACGATCCCCGCCATCGTCATGCCAAGGGAAGTGAACTGCCGCCAGCCCAGCGGCTCGCCCAGCAGCAGCGCGGCGCTGAACACCCCGATCACCGGCACCAGCAGCGTGGCGATGGCGGCGGTGGAGGCCGGCAGCAGCCGCAGCGCGCGAAACCAGGCCAGATAGCCCAGGCACAATCCGAGACCCATGATGTAGAGCGCCATCAGCCAGCTGACGAGGCCGATATGGACGCCTTCCCAGCGGTCGAACAGCACCGCCCCGACGGCCAGCGGCACCGTGCCGAAGACAACCTGCCAGGCCAGCGAGGCCAGCGGCGGCATGCCGGGCGGGCGGCGCTTGGTCAGCACCGTGCCGAAGGCGAACAGCACCGCGGTGCCCAGGATGCAGGCGTAGCCCGGCAGCTTGTTGATCTGCCCGCCAGCCGAGGCGAGCACCACCGGCGCCAGCAGAACAGCGACCCCGGCGAGCCCGACCGCCAGCCCGGTCAGGCGCGGCGCGGTCGGCCGCTCGCCCAGCACCGGCCAGGCCAGGATCGAAGCCCAGATCGGCATGGTGTAGGCCACGATCGCCGCCTCCGAGGCGTTCAGCCACAGCAGCGACAGCGTGCCCAGCCCGACGAAGGGGGTGATGTTGAGCAGGCCGGCCAGCGCCAGCCGGCGCCATTGCGCTCCCCCCCGCGGGCGGATCGACTCGCCGCGGGCCAGCGCCAGCCCCAGCAGCAGCGCCACGCCGCCGGCGCTGGTGAACACCCGGAAACTGAAAACCGGCCACTCGAGCAGAGCGACCTTCATCACCGGCCAGGCCAGCCCCCAACAGGCGGCGGTCAGCACAACCCACAGCAGCCCTTGTACCTGCGCCGGAACGCCGCGCTGGCTCACGCCTCAGTGCACATACACGCGCACTTCGCGCACCGGGTTGCCGGGGTCGCCGCGCAGGCCCAGGTGCAGCCGCTCGGGCGGCACGCCGGCGGTGGCCAGCGTATCGGCGACGGCGCGCGCATCGTCGGCGCCGCGGCGGACGAATTCGTCCTGTACGGCGCGCGGGGCGGCGGTGGGCACCGGGGTGACCACCTCGAAGGTGGCCGTCGGCTTACGCTCCAGGGCGTCCTGCGCCGCTTCGGTCAGCACCGCGGTGGTGTCGGCGTCGGGCTGGTCGAAGCGTAGGGTCACCAGCGGCAGCGCCGGCAGGTCGGCTTCGGTAAGGTCGGTTTGGCTCGGCGCCGCCGGGGCGCCCCCCAGCCAGCGCGCGACGTCACGCTGATCGAACGGGTGGCAGCCGGCCAGCAGCAGTGCCAGGGCAATCGGAAGGATACGCATGCACCACAGGCTTGCAGGAAGTGCCGCCGCGGGCAAGATGTCCGCTTGCATCGCGGGGATACTTTCATGGACGTGCGGCAGACCAACCAGCGGATCGACGGCGTGCGGTTATGGG
Organism: Acetobacteraceae bacterium; assembly: GCA_003164455.1. Lineage (GTDB taxonomy): Bacteria > Pseudomonadota > Alphaproteobacteria > Acetobacterales > Acetobacteraceae > Rhodovastum. The sequence goes on along the minus strand of PLTJ01000044.1, from coordinate 7,134 downwards.
AGGGCCTGATGGACATGGCCCGCATCGGCGCGACCGCCAAGGGCGGGGTGCGGCGGCTGACGCTGACCGAGGTGGACCGCCAGGGCCGCGACCATTTCCGCTGGCTCTGCGAGGCGGCGGGGCTGGCGGTGCGAATCGACGCGATCGGCAACATGTTCGCTCGCCGTGAGGGCCGCGACCCCACCCGGCCGCCGGTGCTGTTCGGCAGCCACCTGGACAGCCAGCCGAGCGGCGGAAAATTCGACGGCGCGCTGGGTGTGATGGCGGGGCTGGAGGTCATGCGCAGCTTCAACGATCTCGGCATCGTGACCGAAGCGCCGGTCGAACTGGTGAACTGGACCGACGAGGAAGGCAGCCGGTTCGGTCACTCCCTGATGGGCTCCGGGGTCTGGATCGGGGCGTACGGGCTGGAGGAGATGCGCGCGCTGACCGACCTCGACGGCGTCGCGGTGGGCGCGGCGCTGGACGGCATCGGCTATGCCGGCACGACCCCCGCGCAGGCGTTTCCGGCGGATGCCTATTTCGAGCTGCACATCGAGCAGGGGCCGNNCGACGCGGTGGCGATCGGCGAGGACAGCCATGCCGGCACCACCCCGCCCTCGGCGCGGCGGGACGCGCTGGTGGGAGCGGCGCGGGTGATCGCGCTGGTGGACCGCATCATGCGCGCGCACGGCGAGGACGGGCGCGGCACGGTGGGGCAACTGGTGGTGCTGCCGAACAGCCGCAACGTGGTTCCGGGAGAGGTGCGGTTTTCCGTCGAGTTCCGTCATCCCGACACCGCGACGGCTTTTCGTATCGCCGACGACTTCGCCCCGGTTGCGGTGGCGGCGGCGGCCGAGTGCGGGGTGGCGCTGGAGCTGACCGAACTGCTCCGCTACGCCGCCGAGAAGTTCGATGCCGATTGCGTCGATCTGGTGCGCCAGGCCGCCGCCAAATCGGGCTATTCGGCGCGCGAGATCGTTTCGGGCGCCGGGCACGACGCGGTGTATGTGGCCCGCTGCGTGCCGACCGCGATGATCTTCACCCCCTGCAAGGACGGGCTGAGCCATAACGAGGCGGAAAGCATCGAGCCCGGGGAAGCGGAGGCGGGCTGCCAGGTGCTGTTCGAGGCGGTGCTGGCGCGGGCGAACCGGGCGCGGTGAAGGCAGGGCAGGGGGCCGGCCGGTTTTCCTCTTGTAACGGTTCTGATCATATTGTATGACCAGATTCCCGGTTTCGCAGGACCTCTCATGTTCAAGACGTCCGAGACCATGACACGCAACATTCACGGCCAGATCGCCGACCGGATCGGCAGCGGCATCGTGCGCGGCGACGTCGCTCCGGGCGAACTGCTGCCCTCCGAAATGCGCATCTGCGAGTTGTGGAACGTCAGCCGCACCGTCGTTCGCGAGGCGATACGCACGCTGACCGGCAAGCGGCTTGTCCTGTCGCGCGCCAAGAGCGGCACCCGGGTTCGCCCGCCGGAGGAATGGAACTGGCTCGACCAGGACGTGCTGCGCTGGCAGATGGAGACATCCGATGTGGACAGCTATCTCGCCAAGCTGTTCCAGTTGCGCTGTGCCGTTGAGCCCGCGGCCGCCGCCCTGGCCGCGGTCGCGGCCGGCCCGTTGGATGTCGCGCGCATCCGGGCCGGCTATGACGGCATGGTCGCGGCCAAGAGCGATGAGGACTTCGTCATCGCCGACATCATTTTTCACGAATCGATCTACTTCGCAACGCGCAACGAATTCTTCTGGCCGATTGCCCAGATGTTGAAACACACGTTGCGCAAGAACTTCACGATCTCGTCCGGCGGCGATCATCGGCCCCGCGCTTTCGTCGAGCATCGCGCCATCCTCGAGACGATCGCGGCGGGCGATGGCGACGCCGCGCGGGCCGCGGCGATCATCCTGCTGGCCCACTCGATCGCCGATGTCGCCCGCATGCGCGACAGCGGCGTGGCCACGGATCCGCCGCCACCGCAGCTGACGCGGGCAAGGCGAAGCCAAGGCCGGATACCTCCGGCAATAAGTTCCCGTGGCATGCCATCCGATTGAACCGAACGACACTTGCCACAGTCTTCCCGCCGACCTTCAGCAGATCGTGCTCACCGTGGGCCAGGAAGCGACCGAGTCTGGCAGGGGAGGATAGCTTGCTTCTCGACGGTATGAAGATCGTCAGTTTTTGCCACTACCTGCAGGGTCCCGCGGCCATGCAGTACCTGTCGGCCATGGGCGCGAACGTGATCAAGATCGAGCCGCCGAAGGGTGCCTTCGAGCGCCACTGGAGCGGTGCCGATGGCGTCACGGCCGGTGGCGTCAGCGCCATGTTCCTGTGTGCCAATCGCAACGCCCGAAGCCTGGCGCTCGACCTGAAGAAACCCGAAGCCCGGGAGGTCGTCTTTCGCCTGATCGAAGCCAGCCACGTGCTGGCGGAGAATTTCCGGCCGGGAACGCTCGACCGGCTCGGCCTTGGCTACGACGGGGTCCGGGCGCGCAAGCCCGACATCATTTACGCCTCCGCAACCGGCTACGGGGCGAGCGGTCCCTACGCCAACCGACCCGGACAGGACCTGCTGATCCAGGCCATGTCGGGGCTCGCCGCCGCCACCGGCAACGCAGAGAGCGGACCACTTCCCGTCGGCTGCGCCGCCGCGGACCAGCACGGAGCCGCTCTTTTCGCTCTCGGCATTGCCGGGGCCTATGCGCGCTGGCTGCGTAGCGGAGAAGGGACGCGGGTTGAGGGTACGCTCCTTGGCGCCGGCGTTGACCTGCAGACAGAATCCCTCGCCTACTATTACGCCAGCGGCCTTGACCGTGACGTGTTGCGCCATAATCCGCACGCCGGCAGCTGGTTCCACGAGGCCCCATACGGGACCTACCGCATTGCCGACGGCGATGTCGTGCTATCAATGAACGATCTGCAAAAGCTGGCGGCCGCACTCGACTGTGCCGAGCTGCGCAGGTTCGCCGGCCACAACGCCTATCACGAGCGCGACGCCATATCCGCCGTTATTGCCGGCGCCCTTGAGCACCGCCGCTTCGCCGACATCGCGGCCACTTTCGACGCGGCGGGGATCTGGTACGGGCGGATCGAGGACTTCGACGATCTCCTCGACAACCCTCAAGTGCAGCACAATGAGACGTTCCGGGACGTCGCTGTCAACGGCGAGACGATCAAGCTCCTGAACCATCCATTGCGCTACGACGGCAAGACGCCGGACGCCTGCGCCTTTGCGTTGCGACCTGGTGCCGACACCCGCGACGTGTTGGCGAAAGCCGGCTTCGGGGAGGCGGAAATCCGCGAGTTGCTCGATTCCAAGGTTGCCTTTGCGGCAGATTGAACAAGGAGACGAACATGGCAGAGTTCTATGTGACCCCGGGCCAGGAGGTCGAATTCTCGAAGACCGTCGGCGAGTCCGACATTTACATGTTCGCGGGGATCACCGGCGATCTGGCGCCGAACCATGTGAACGAACAGATGATGAGCCGCTCGAAATACAAGCACCGGATCGCACACGGCGCCTTGATGGTTGGTTTCATGTCCACGGCATCGAGCAAGATGATCGAGGTGCACGTTCGGCCGAGCGAGACCGAGACCGCGGTTTCCCTCGGCTATGACAGGATCCGGTTCCTCGGCGCGGTCTTTATCGGCGATACGGTGACCGTCCGCTACAGGATCAAGGAGATCGATACCGTCCGGCGCCGGTCGCGGGCCGAGATCTCGGTCGTCAACCAGCATGGCGATCTCGTCGGCGCGGGCGAGCATATCCTGAAATGGGTCGCCAACGACGCGGCGTGAGAGTCTTTTCTGATTGGGGTTAGCGGGGTCAAGCTGCTTCTCTCGCCTCAGGTCCTTCTTGCGGCAGACGCGCCTGCGGACGGCACTCGCATCGCCGCGTGCCTGTCCGAGGCGGTGTTCGACCGGGTTTCCCCGGACCGGGTGCGGGCCAGGCGCAAACGATCATCCCGTAGGTAATTTCCGGGGCCTGAAACCGCCAAAAAACGCCCCAACTCTTCATTGGGTCGCGCGCGCGAAAATAATTTTTGCCCTGAGGAAACCGCCATGTACCTGTCGAGCGAAAGTCTCCTTGTCATATTATTGGTCGGGCTTGTCGCCGGGTGGTTGGCCGGTCAAATCGTGCAGGGGGCCGGCTTTGGTCTGCTTGGCGACATGGTGGTCGGCGTTATCGGCGCCTTCATCGGCGACTGGTTATTGCCGCAACTCGGTATCCGTCTTGGTCTGGGAATTGTGAGCGCGGTCATCAACGCCGTCATCGGCGCCATCGTGCTGCTTCTTATCGTCAAAGTCGTCCGGGGTCGCGGCCGCTGGAGCAGGGGCTGGGGCAGACGCCGCTGGTTCGGCCGTCTGTAGCGACGACGGGCGTCCATGCCGGTCAGGGCGCGGTGCGGCAATAGCTGACGGCGAATCGGGCAGGCTCCCGGGAGGCGCGTAAACGGCCCCAAAAACCCAGCCGCTTCAGAATGGTGCCCAGGGGCGGAATCGAACCACCGACACTGCGATTTTCAGTCGCATGCTCTACCAACTGAGCTACCTGGGCCCGCCGCAACCGCGTCGGAGGCGGCGGGAATAGCCCAGTGCGGCGCGCCAATCAACCCGACAAATCATCCTCCGAGGATGACTCCTCCACCGGCTCCGCCGGAACCCGGTAGGTCTCGCCGAACCAGTGGCCAAGATCGACGTCGGCACAACGGGGACTGCAGAACGGGCGGCACCGCGGTGTCGCGGGCTTGCCGCAGATCGGGCAGGCCAGCGGTGCGCCGCCGGCCGTCATGCGTGTCTTCATTCATCCAGACTCCAGGCGCAACCCGGCAAGGTCGCATCGGCGCGCATCGGGAAGGGCCGCCCGGTGCGGCGCTGCCAGTCGGCCAGCGCCACCGGATCGGCTCGCAGCGCCGCCTCCACGGCGGGGGCGGCACGCAGCGTGGGGAGGTGCTGCGGGCGGGTGGAAAACGCCACATCGGCCGCGCGCAACGCCGCCAGCCCCGCGGCATGCGGTCCCGCCAGCATCTCGTGCAGCGGCGGATGCACACGCGGGCGCAGGATCTCGGCCAGGCCGAGCGCGGTGAAGCCGAGCAGAACAGGCGCCAGCGGATCGCCGCCCAGCGCGGCGCGCAACTCCGGGGCGAGTCGGGGGCGGCGGGCCGCGGACATGCCGCCGAAATCGACCAGGATGGCGCCGGACAGGTTGCGCAGGCGGATCTGCCGGGCGAGCGCGGGCAGCAGCGCGCGGTTGGCGGCGAACTGGGCGCGCGCCTTGCCGCCCCGCGCCCCGGTGGCGCCGAGATCGACGTCGATGGCGATCAGCGCCGGCGTCGGGTGGATGTCGATGCGGCCGCCGCCGGCCAGGGGAACCCCGGATTCCGCCAGTGCCTCCACGTCGGCCGCGATGGCGTCGTCGAAGGCGGCCCGGACCAGGCGCAGCCGCGCGCCGAGCGCCGGACGCAACGCCGCCATGACGGCGGCATCGTCGATGTTGATCGGCGCCTGCGGGTGCAGCATGGCGAAACGCTCGATCGCCCCCGGGCCGCGCCGGAGCAGGGCAGGGGGACCGGCGCCGACCAGCGCCGCCTCGGCGGGGGACAGGCGCGCGGTCAGGCGCGGACCCTTGCCACCCTGGGGGGCACGGACGATGCGCACCCCCAGCGCCTGACCCTCGGTGGCGCCGGCGCCGCCCTCGCTGTCCGGCAGGAAGCCGTCGGCGGCACCCTCCAGTCGCACGAAGGCCCCCGCCATCGCCGGGGCCAGCGCGGCGATGCGACCGCGATGCAGGTCGCCCACGCCGTCCGGGGCGCCGGGGCGCCAGACCGCGTAGTCCAGCAGGCCGGCGTCATCGACCGCGGCGGCGCGGACCTCGCCCGGGCTGCACGCCGCCAGTATCCTCACGGCACCGGATAGCCGAGGCCGCGCAGCAGGCTGGCGGTCTCGAACAAGGGCAACCCGACGACGTTGGAATAGCTGCCGGAGAGGAAGCGCACATACGCCGCGGCCCGGCCCTGGATGGCGTAGCCGCCGGCCTTGCCGCGAAACTCGCC
>PLTJ01000044.1:0-1052 GCA_003164455.1 Acetobacteraceae bacterium | reverse complement strand
GCGAGGACAAAGGCGCCGGGGCTTGCCGCCGCGTCGGCCTTGGCGCGGGCAAGACGTTGCACCGCCTGGCGCGGCAGCTCGTCGCGCAGCGGCGTCTCGTCGATGTCGGTCGGGGCAATGGCGTCCGCGACGACGCCGATCTGGGCCAGCAGATCGCGGCGGCGAGGGCTGGCCGAGGCGAGGACGAGGCGGTTCAGGTCACTTGAACCGGAAGGTGATGCGGCCCTTGGACAGGTCGTAGGGGGTCATCTCCACGTTCACCCGGTCGCCGGCCAGCACGCGGATACGGTTCTTGCGCATCTTGCCGCTGGTATGCGCCAAAATGGTGTGTTCGTTGTCGAGCTTCACGCGGAACATGGCGTTCGGAAGCAGTTCCGTTACCGTGCCGCTGAATTCGATCATGTCTTCTTTCGACATGCAGTTCCTTCTGTCGTCGATGACGGCGCAAAAGCGCCTTTACCGCTGCCCGGGATGACCGGCGCACACGGCACGTGCCCCTAGAGTGCGCGCAACACGCGCATCCGGCAAGCGGCGGCCGGTTATTCGTTGCCCAGCCGCACCGCGATGCTGCGCCCATGGGCCTGCAAGCCCTCGGCCTCGGCCAGCGCCATCGCGGCCGGGCCGATGCGGCGCAGCGCGGTATCGTCGCCGCTCATCCAGGTCGTGCGTTTGAGGAAGTCGAACACCGACAGGCCGGAGGCGAAGCGCGCCGTGCGTCCGGTCGGCAGCACATGGTTGGGGCCGGCCACGTAGTCGCCCAGCGCCTCCGGGCAGGAGGCGCCGAGGAAGGCGGCGCCGGCGTGGCGGATGGCGGCGAACAGCGCCGCCGGGTCGGCGGTCATGATCTCCAGGTGTTCCGGCGCCAGCCGGTTGGCCAGCGCCGCCGCCTCGTCAAGGTCGCGCACCACGATAATGGCGCCGTGCCGCTCCCAGGAGGCGCCGGCGATGGCGGCGCGGGGCAAGGTGGGCAGTTCGGCGGCCAGCGCCGCGACGACGGCGGTGGCGAAACCGTCGTCGTCGGTGATCAGGATGGCTTGCGCGGCCTCGTCGTG
>PLTJ01000133.1:2766-7540 GCA_003164455.1 Acetobacteraceae bacterium | reverse complement strand
CCCGGGGTTCTGCCCCTCTTGCATAGAATCTAACGTTTGGTGCCCACGACGTGAAGCCCGATCGGTGGGTGGCATTCGGGATCATCCGCCATCGCACCAGCGAACGCGATTCTGTTGCGGAACTGATGCTCGACTGTCTTCGCCGCGAAATCGCCAAGCCCCTGCCGCCCGGTTCGATCGAACTGCGCCAACCGGTGCCGGGATAGAGGGTCCGGCGCACCGCCTCAGGCGGCGCGGGCGCGTCCCCTGCCCCGTGACTCCGGCGCGCGCGAGGGGTGGCGCCATGGCGTGGCGGCAGCGGCGGGGGCGCAAGGCGCGATGCGCGGATTCTCGGTGCCGGTCGCGGTCGCCGCGTCCTCGGCCACCATGGTGGCGAAGCGCGCGGCCTGGGCGGCGTCGATCTCGAATTTGGTCTCGCGGTCGAAGATGCGAATCGCGCCGATGTCGCGCTTCTCCACCCCACCCATGCGACAGATCAGCGGCACCAGCCATTTCGGGTCGGCGCGGTGGCGTCGGCCCAGGCTCAGGCTGAACCAGGCGCACGCGCCGGCAGCGGCCCCATGGACCCGGCGTTCGGAGGCAGCCACCGGCGACAGCTCCTCCGGCGCCGGCATCCGGGCCCGTTGCAGGCGGATCAGCGCGGCCGCCACCTGTTCCGGCGTGTGCCCTTCCAGCAGGCGGCGGATCAGCGGCAGTTCCTCCTCGCCGGGCGGCTGCACGAACATCGCGTCCGCCATCAGGCGGTCGGCGTCGCGCGCATGAATGGAATCGGCGTCCGGCACATCGCCCCAGCAGGCCTGCACGCCGGCGGTGGAGAGCAATTCCTCGGCGCGGCGCCGGCGGCTGACCGGCACCACCAGCACGCTGCTGCCCTTGCGCCCGGCGCGCCCGGTGCGGCCGCTGCGGTGCAGCAGCGCGTCGCGGTCGCCCGGAAGATCGGCATGGATCACCAGGTCCAGCGCCGGCAGGTCGAGCCCGCGCGCCGCCACGTCGGTGGCCACGCACACCCGCGCCTGGCCGTCGCGCAACGCCTGCAAGGCGTGGCTGCGCTCGGCCTGGCTGAGCTCGCCGGACAAGGCCACCGAGGCGAAACCGCGCTCCAGCAGGCTGGCATGCAGGCGGCGCACCGCCTCGCGGGTGGCGCAGAACACCAGCGCCGTCGGCGCTTCCTCCTGGCGCAGCACATTCACCACCGCGTGCAGCGTTTCGTGCGGCGCCACCCGCACGGCGCGATAGGCGATGTCGGCATGCGGACGGTTGCGGCCCAGCGTGTCGATGCGCAGCGCATCGCGCTGGAACTGCCGGGCGAGGGCGGCGATGTCGTGCGGAATGGTGGCGGAGAACATCATCGTGCGCCGGCCCTCGGGCGCCGCGCTCAGCAACTGCTCCAGCTCCTCGCGGAAGCCGAGGTCGAGCATCTCGTCGGCCTCGTCCAGCACCACGGCGCCGAGCGCGGACAGGTCCAGCGTCCCGCGGCGGAGATGGTCGCACAGCCGTCCGGGCGTGCCGACCACGATATGACAGCCGGCGGCGAGCGCGCGCGCCTCGCTGCGCCCGTCCATGCCGCCGATGCAACTGGCGATGCGGCCACCGGCCGCGCCATACAGCCATGCCAACTCGCCCCGCACCTGCATCGCCAGCTCACGCGTGGGGGCCACCACCAGCGCCAGCGGCGCAGCCGGCGACGGCAGGCGTTGCGCCGCACCCAGCAGATTGTCGGCCAGCGCCAGGCCATAGGCCACCGTCTTGCCCGAACCGGTCTGCGCCGAGACCAACAGGTCGCGACCAGCGGCGGCTTGCAGCACGGCATCCTGCACCGGCGTCGGGTCGGCATAACCGCGCGCGGCAAGCGCGCCGGCGAGGGCGGGATGAGCAAGGTCGAAGGTCATGCGGCGGCGATCCAAACGGTTGGCGGCAATCGCCGCGGCAAAAGAGCAATAAACCACAAGCGCCAGGATAATAAGGCCTGGGCGGAGCCCCTGGCCTTGACTTTAACGCTCGTCTGGCAACCGCGCCGATCCACATCATTGTTCGGGTATGCGGGGCGCATCGGGCCGGGACGTCGCACGCGAGGCTGGCTGTTCGCCTGCACACGGTCTAGGTTTTCAAACGGCGGTTGATTCGGCCGGAACAAGGAGGTCACCATGACGTCGTTCAGGTTGGGGCTGTGGTTCCTTGGCGTCAGTGCCGTCGTCTTCGTCGGCGCTGCGGGCGCGACCGTCTATCAGGTGCTTTCGCCGCGGCCCGCGCGCGTGGCAACTGCCGTCATACCGGGACCACTCCCGGACGCAACGCCGACCGCGCCGGTGGCAACGGCGGCGGCGGAACCGCAGCCGGTTGTGCCAGCAATCGCGCCCGCCGCGCCGCCGCCGTCAGCGCCGCAGGCCGCGGTGCCGCTGCCCGGCCGCCTGCCGCAGCCTGGCCAGCAGTTTGCCTGGGCCGCTGCGGTGCCGGATCGCGCGTCGCACCCTGTCACGCCTGCCGCCAGGCGGCCGGCGGGGTCTGTGGTCGCGGCCCGGCATCCGATCCATCGCCCGGCCAGTGCGATGGCGCAGCGCCAGATTCCGAGCTACCGGCCCGGCGGATACCCGCCACCGGCTGTCACCTATGGCTATCCGGGCTACTACGCCCACTACGTCGGATATCGGCCCTACGCCTACTACGTCAGATATCGGCCCTACGCCTACTACCGGGTTTATTGATCCGCGGTCCTGGCCTTATTTCACCACCCGGCCGGCAACGGCGTCGAGTTTGGCCATCAACGCCGGGTCGCGGTGGTCGGGGGCGGTGATGACGGCGTGTTCCAAGGCCCGGTCGCACCCGGCCGGGCACGCGCCGCGCGGGCGGCCCAGTTCGGGCACGGCCTGATGCACCAGCGAGCGGGCGTGCTCGGCGTTATGGCGCAGCACCGTCACCACCATCTCGACGCTGACGTGGTCATGGTCGGGGTGCCAGCAGTCGAAGTCGGTCACCATGGCCACGGTCGCGTAGCAAAGCTCCGCCTCACGGGCGAGTTTGGCCTCCGGCATGTTGGTCATGCCGACGACGCTGCATCCCCAGGAGCGGTAGAGTCGGCTTTCGGCCAGGGTGGAGAATTGCGGGCCCTCCATCACCAGGTAGGTGCCGCCGCGCGCGACGGGCAGGCCGAGCGTCCGGCAGGCGCCCTCCAGCGCATCGCCGAGCCGGCGGCAGACCGGGTGGCCCATGGAGACATGGGCGACGCAGCCCGCACCGAAAAAGCTCTTCGCGCGGGCGAAGCTGCGGTCGATGAACTGATCGACGATGACGAAGTGCCCGGGCGGCAAATCCTCGCGCAGGCTGCCGACCGCCGACAGCGAGATCACGTCGGTGCAGCCGACCCGCTTCAGCGCGTCGATGTTGGCGCGATAGTTCAGGTCGCTGGGCGACAGCCGGTGGCCGCGCCCGTGGCGGGGAAGGAAGACGCAGCGCACGCCCTCCAGCCGGCCTTCCAGCAAGGCATCGGAGGGATCGCCCCACGGCGTGGAGACGCGGCGCCAGACCTTGTCCTCCAGCCCCTCCACGTCATAGAGGCCGGAACCGCCGATGATGCCGATGACGGGCTGGATGGAAGGATCGCTCATGCCGGACCTCGGGGACGGATCAGTGGTCGACACCGGCCCACAGCTTGCGCTTCACCGCATACGACAGGCCGGTGAGGAAGAGCAGGAACAGCACCACCCGCACGCCCATGCGGTGACGCTGCTCGAGCTCGGGGTTGGCGATGTAGGTCAGGAAAGTGACGACGTCGCGCGCTTGCTGGTCGAGCGAGGGGTTGGTGGCGTCGGTGTAGGTGACCGTGCCGTCCCGCAGCGGCTGGATCATGGCGATCTGGTTGCCGGTGAAGTACTTGTTGTAGTTCAGCCCGGCCATCATGTGAAAACCCGCGGGCGGGTCTTGGTAGCCGGTCAGGATGCCATAGACGTAGTCGGCGCCGCCCTCGCGGGCCTTGGTGATCACCGACAGGTCGGGCGGCAGGCCGCCGTTGTTGGTGGCGCGGGCGGCGCGGTCGTTGGCGAAGGGCGAGCGGAAATGGTCGGACGGCAGGGCCGGACGCTCGCTGGGCTGGCCGCTGTCGTCGATGTCCGGCACCGTCTTGCTGGCCGCGATCGCCTTGATCTGGTCCTCGCTGAGGCCGATGCCGGCGAGGTCGCGATAATAGGCCTGCTTGAGCGAGTGGCAGTTCGAGCAGACCGCGTCGTAAANNTTCGGCGGCGCGCGCCGGGGCGGCGAGCATCGCGGTGGCCAGCAGGGCGGCGCCGATCAGGGTCGGGCGAAGGGTGCGCATCAGACCTTCTCCATCGGCTGGACGGCGGCGGCGGGCAGCGGTCCCCCCCCGAGGACCGGGCGGCTGATGCTCTCGGGCAGCGGCAACGGCCGCTCCAGTTTGCCGAGCAGCGGCATCAGCACCAGGAAGTGGATGAAGTAGTAGGCGGTGCCCAGGCGGCCGATCGGCACCCAGATGCCCTCCGGCGGGTTGGCGCCGACGACGCCGAGGGCGACGCAGGCGATCACCAGCAACCAGAAGACGATGCGATAGACCGGCCGGAATTTGGCGCTGCGCACCGGGCTGGTGTCGAGCCACGGCAGCGCGAACAGCACCAGGATGGCGNNCGAACATCAGGGTGACGCCGCCGAGCTTGGAGGGAACCGCGCGCAGGATGGCGTAGAACGGCAGGAAGTACCATTCCGGCACGATATGCGTCGGCGTCAGCAGCGGATTCGCCGGAATGTAGTTGTCGGAGTGTCCCAGGGC
>PLTJ01000133.1:0-2723 GCA_003164455.1 Acetobacteraceae bacterium | reverse complement strand
TGCAGCGCCACCACGTGCAGGAAGACCACGCCGACGATCACGAACGGCAACAGGTAGTGCAGGCTGAAGAAGCGGTTCAGCGTCGGGTTGGCGACCGAGAAGCCGCCCCACAGCCAGTGCACGATCGGCTCGCCGACCAGCGGGATGGCGGAGAACAGGTTGGTGATGACGGTGGCGCCCCAGAACGACATCTGCCCCCAGGGCAGCACGTAGCCCATGAAGGCGGTGGCCATCATCAGCAGCAGGAGGACGACGCCGAGCATCCACAGCAGTTCGCGCGGCGCCTTGTAGGAACCGTAGTACAGGCCGCGGAAGAGATGGACATAGACGACGATGAAGAACATCGAGGCGCCGTTGGCGTGGGCATAGCGCAGCAGCCAACCGTAGTTGACGTCGCGCATGATGCGCTCGACGCTGTCGAAGGCCATAGTGATGTGCGGCGTGTAGGACATCGCCAGGAAGATGCCGGTGGCGATCATGATCATCAGGTTGACCATGGCCAGGCCGCCGAAAGCCCAGAAATAGTTGAAGTTCTTCGGCGTCGGGAAAACCCCGTATTCCTTCTGCACGATGCTGAGGATGGGAAGGCGGGAATCGACCCAGCGCAGGAGCGGGTTCTTGATGTCGCTTTTGTAGAGGCCAACCATAAGACTACCCTCAGCCGATCTTGATCTTGGTGTCCGTCTCGAAGACGTACGGCACGACGGGAAGGTTGGCCGGCGCCGGTCCCTGGCGGATGCGCCCGGAGGTGTCGTACTGGCTGCCGTGGCACGGGCAGAACCAGCCGCCATAACTGCCGCGCGGGTCGCTCGGCTTGCTGCCGAGCGGGATGCAGCCGAGATGGGTGCAGACGCCGCTGACGATGAGCCATTGCGCGTGGCCGGACTTGACCCGCGCCGAGTCGGCCTCAGGGTCCCGCAGTTCGCTCAGCGGCACCGCCTCGGCCTGCTTGATCTCGGCATCGGTGCGGTGGCGCACGAACACGGGCTGGCCGCGCCAGGAGACGATGATGCCCTGGCCGAGGACGATCGGGGTGAGGTCGACCTCCAGCTCGGCAAGGGCGAGCACGTCCTTGGAGGGGTTCATGCTGTCAACCAGCGGCCAGACGATGGCGCCGGCGCCGATGATGGCCGAAGCGCCGGTGACGAGCTTCAGGAAGTCCCGTTTGGTGGCGTCCGGCCTCGGGCCGTGAGCGGGCTCATGAGCAGTCGCAGACATCGTATCGGCCATCCCCTTTATCTTTTGCCGCCGCCGGCATCCTGCGCGGCTGGTCAGCGGCATTTGCACGGCACGTCAACCCCCGCCACCGCGCCGCGCAAGCGGCGGGCGCATACCCCGGCGGGCGCCATTAGCCCAAACGCCGCAGCGGGTCCATAGGTCACGCGTCGCCGTTCGGGGTAGGCGCAGGCGGTGTCGGAGCATGTCCCCCACAGGCATCCGACGGTGGCGGCCCGGTAGTTGACAGATGCGCCCGTGGCAGTTGGTATAAATAACGTACGTCCGGCGAAGGATGTCACGGTGCCGCACGGTACGCGGCCGCCCCGGCCCTGGGGCGGTGCCGGCGCCGACGCGGCGGAAGTGCCTGCCGAACGGCCAGCTCTGGCCCCAGGACAGGAACGGGCGGGACTGGCCGGCGAACCGCTGGGGCTGGCCGACACGCCCGTTGTGGGACTATCCGCCCGGCGTGCGCGCGCCCGGCGAGGGGGGCGCGTTGGCACCAACCTGGGCGATGGACACGCCGTTCCTGCCATGGAAGTGGAATGCCGTTGAGGCACCGATACCGGTGGCGTCATTGTGTCCGGACCACACCACCCCGGATCGCCCCGCCATGACACTCCCCGCCGTGCCGCCGCATGCCGCCCTTAAGCCGCAGGCCCGCGCCTGGTTCGAGGGGCTGCGCGACAGCCTGTGCGCCGCTTTCGAGGCGATCGAGGACGAATCGGCCGGCCAACCGGCGGCGCGATTCGTGCGCACGCCCTGGCAGCGCCCCACCGAGGACGCCAGCCCCGGCGGCGGCGGGGTGATGAGCGTGATGAAAGGCGCCGTGTTCGAAAAGGTGGGGGTGAACGTCTCCACCGTGTTCGGCACCTTCAGCGAGGAATTCCGCCGCCAGATCCCGGGCGCCGAAGAGGACCCGCGGTTCTGGGCCAGCGGCATCAGCGTGGTCGCGCATATGGCCAGCCCGCGCGTGCCGGCGGCCCATTTCAATACCCGCATGCTGGTGACCAGCCGGGGCTGGTTCGGCGGCGGCGGCGACCTGACACCCGTGCGACTGGACACGCCGGAAGCCCTCGCCGACGCGGCCGACTTTCACGGCGCCTTCCGGGCGGCCTGCGACCGTCACGACCCGGGCTATTACCTGCGCTTCAAGGCATGGTGCGACCGTTATTTCTTCCTGCCCCATCGCGGCGAGGCGCGCGGGGCGGGCGGCATCTTCTTCGACCAGCACGACAGCGGCGATGCGGCGGCCGACCTGAACTTCGTCGAGGATGTCGGGCGCGCCTTCCTGGACGCCTTTCCACGCATCGTGCGCCGGCGGATGGGAGAGGCCTGGACGCCAGCGGAACGCGAGGCGCTGCTGGTCAAGCGCGGACGCTACGTGGAGTTCAACCTGCTGTACGACCGCGGCACGCTGTTCGGACTGAAGACCGGCGGCAACACCGAGGCGATCCTGATGAGCCTGCCACCCGAGGTGCGCTGGCCGTAAGGAAGGCCAAGGGCTC
>PLTJ01000264.1 GCA_003164455.1 Acetobacteraceae bacterium | reverse complement strand
CAGTTCGCCGATCAGGTTCATCAGCTGGTCGATACGGTCCTGGTCCACCTTCAGCACGCGCGCGGCGGCCCGCGTGGCGGGTTCGGCGCGCGGCGGTGCGAGCCCCCGCTGCACGTGGTCGAGCAGCGTCAGCAGGACCTCCGGGCGACCGCTGTCGAGCGCGTCCGACACCGCGGCATCGACGTCGCCTTGCCGAAATGGCAGGGCGGAGCCTTGCAACAGATTGGCGAGCGTGCCCGCCACGGTTGCGATGCGCTGGTGCATTTCATCCGCGTTCTGCGCGGGAAGTGCGAGGACGCGGCGCTGCTCGGTCAACAGCCCGCACAGCAGCGCGGCCGGCGAATCGTCAGCCGTGTCCGCGGTCGCCAGCGCGTCGGGCGACAGTTGCACGATCTCGGCTTGTTCGGCCACGTAGCGGAACAGGTGCGCGGCCGCAGCCTGTGGCGTGACGGCAACCACGTGAAAAGCGAGGTTGCAGCGATACGGATCGAGTTCCCCGGCGGCCGGCCACGGCATCCGCGGGGCGATACGCAGTGCCAGCAGGTCGGGAAGCTGGCGCAGCAGGTGCAGCGGGTCCTCGCCGCGATAAAAGCAGCTCTCGTCGGGCGTATAGCGGATGGCAACAACGGGCTCGCCGTCCGCCAGGCGTTGCGACACCGCGCGGCGCTCGGTTTCGTCCAGCAGCGACAACCAGTCCGCGTGCGCCTCGCCGGCGCTGCCCCTGGCCGCGACCGCGCCGTCGCCGCCCGCCGGCATCATCGCGCGCAACGCGGTCACCTTTTCCTGGGTAGCCGCCGCGGCATCGCCCGGCAGGCATTCCTGCTGTTCCAGTGCGTCGATC
Source organism: Acetobacteraceae bacterium (assembly GCA_003164455.1). GTDB lineage: Bacteria > Pseudomonadota > Alphaproteobacteria > Acetobacterales > Acetobacteraceae > Rhodovastum. The sequence goes on along the minus strand of PLTJ01000264.1, from coordinate 7,267 downwards.
CACGTGCTGACCTGGTCGAGCGCGTCGAGCAGGTGGTCGACCAAGTCGGAACTGAGCGTCAGCCGCCCGGCCCGCACCTCGCCCAGCAGGTCCTCCGCCCCATGCACAAGCCGGGTGAGTGGCGCTGCATCGAACAGCCCGGACGACCCCTTGATGGTATGGACGGCGCGGAACACCTCGTTGATCAGCGCCTCGTCGCGACCATCCTTTTCCAGGCGAAGCAGGCTGGTGGTGGCAGCCTGCAACAGATCGCGGGATTCGGGCACGAAGCAGGCGAGCAGCGAATTCATGATGCGCGCGCCCCGGTCAGCAACTGCGCGGTGTGGGTCAATCGCGCCGGGCGCACCGGCTTGATCATGTAGACATTCGCGCCGGCCCGATAGGCGCGCTCGACGTCGGCATCCTTGGCTTCGGTACTGATGGCGACCACCGGCACGCTGTGCAGCCCCGGGTCCTCGCGCAGGTGGCGCACCATCTCATAGCCGTCCATCAGCGGCATGTTGATGTCGACCAGAAGCAAATCGAAATGGTCGCCCAGCGCGCGTTCCAGTCCCTCAATGCCGTTGCCGGCCTCCGTCACCTCGAAGCCCGCACGCTCCAGCACGTCGCGGTAGAACAGCCGCACCGTGAGCGCGTCATCGACCACGAGGATCCGTTTGTGGCTCATCATATCCTCACTCGCCGTCGAGCGGTTTCTGGTAGACGATCGAGTCGCTGACCTTGCGCGGTTGGAACAGCGACGACATGCGGCTCATGCTCTCGGAATGACCGAGGAACACGAAGCCACCGGGCGCGAGGCTTTCGTAGATCGCCTCCACAGCCTGTCGCCGCGACAGATCGTCGAAGTAAATCAGCAGATTACGGCAGAACACCACGTCCATGTCGCGGTAGCGCGCCATGCTGCGGGGATCCACCACGTTGACGGGGCCGAAGTCGATCGAACTGCGGATCGCCTCGTGCAGGCGGAAGCGTTCACCCGGCAATGCGGTAAAATAGCGCGCCCGCAGCTGCGCCGACAGCCGTTGCAGCGAGCGCTGGCCATAGATGCCGGCGCGGGCCTGGGCGAGCACTTCCGAATCGATGTCGGAGGCGTGAATCTCTATGGCGTGCTCGTCGGCATCGTTCCAGTTTTCCAGGATCGCGATGGCGATCGAGTATGGCTCCTCACCGGTGGAGCACGGCAGCGACCAGATCCGGATCGGCCGCTGCCGGAGGCCGGCGAGGTAGGGCAATACGTCGCTGGTAAGCGCGGCGAACTGGTAGTCCTCGCGGAAGAAATAGGTCTCGTTGACCGTCATCGCATTGACCAGGGATTGCAGTTCCCGGCCGGATGCGTCGAAACGAATCAACGCAAAGTAGTCGCGGAAATCCTCGGAGCCAGAGGCGCGGATGCGGTCCAGCACGCGACGCTCGACGAAGTAGCGCTTCGACTCACCGAACAGGATCCCGGTGTGGTGGTAGAAGAAGTCGCAGAACCGGGCGAACTGTTCCGGCGACAGCGCGGGCTGTACGTCATGGTCGGCGGCCCGCAGCAGCGCCTCCATCACACCGTTCCGATGCGGGCGAGCGCGGCCTTGGTGGCGAAAGCGATGAACGGCTCGTCGGGGAATCGTCCTGGCAGGTCGACGAGTGCGGAGCGTGATTCCTGATCGCCCAGTTCGGCGAGTCCTTCTACTGCGGCTGCACAGACATTGACGTGCGGATCGCAACGCAGCACTGCCTCCAGCCAGCGCGGTGCCTGGGCATGCGCCAGGGCACCCAGCACGTTCACCGCGAAGATGCGCACGTCGCTGTCGTCATCCTCGAGCAGTGACCGGATGTACGGCTCCAGTACATCCGGCATGTGCCCGAGCGCCTCGATGGCGGCGTTGCGCAACGCAACATCCTCGCTGCGCAGGCAGGGCAGCAGGCCCTGCACCGCAGCGTCGGAACGCAGACCGATCAGCGCCGTGAAGATGACGCTGCGCACGCTGGCCGCCGGCTCCACCACCAGCCGCGCACACAAAGCCGGGGCGGCATGCGGATACATGGCGAGATTGCGCGCCGCCGCGCGCCGCCGCGACGCTTCCGCGGCGTACAGTTCCTCCAGCAGCGCGTGCGGATCGCCTGAGTCCCCATGCCCCTCTGCCGACGGGTCGGCGGCCCGGTCAGCGCGCACGAGCGGCATGGATCGTCTCCTTGGAGTCGGTATCGGATGGCAACAGCCAGGCGACGATTTCATCGGCGATGCGGTTGGACCGAAGCACCACCGAAGCGCCACCGCGGCGGACCAGTTCGCCTGGCATGCCGAAGACCACGGAACTGGCAGCGTCCTGAGCGATCGTGCGGCCACCACTACGGTGCAGATCGGTCATGGCCGCGGCGCCGTCATCCCCCATGCCGGTGAGTTGGACGCCGATCAGCCGATCGACCGGCACCACGTCCATGGCGCTACGCACCAGACGGGTGACGCTCGGGTGCCAGAGATGGTCGGGTGAAGCCGGGACGGGTGCCGCCACGAAGCCGGTGCCACGGCGCAGCACCAGTAAGTCGGCATCGCCCTTCGCGATATAGACGGTGCCGGGCTCGATCGGCATCTGCTGGACGGCCTCGACCACGCGTAGCGCGCTCATGTCGTTCAGGCGCCGCGCGAACACGCCGGTGAAACCGCCGGGCATGTGCTGCGCCACCAGTACCGACCACGGGAAACCGGAGGGCAGTCGCGGAAGAATTTCCTCCAGCGTGCTCGGGCCGCCGGTGGAGACGCCGACCAAAACCATCCCGGGTTGGCCGCCTGCCAGCGGGACCCGTGCGTCAGTGCCGCGGCCCGCGGCGCGAGCGACGATGCGGCTGCGCTCGTTCTCCAACCGCCCGCGCAGCCCCGTTGCGCCGCGTACCCGCGCACCGGCGGCGGCACGCACCTTGATAAGCAACTCGTGGCAGATGCGATCGATCGACAGCGAGATAGTGCCATCCGGTTTGCGGACGAAATCCACCGCCCCGAGGCTGAGCGATTGCAGCGTCGCCTCCGCCCCGGCGGCGGTCAGCGAAGACACCATGACCACGGGCTTCGGTCGCTGCACCATGATGCGCGACAGGCAGGTCAGGCCGTCCATCACCGGCATGTTGATGTCGAGCGTAATGACGTCGGGGTCGAACCCGTCCAACTCGGCCAGCACCTCAACGCCATTGCGCGCGGTCCGGATCTCGAACCCGTTCTCCTGCTCGAACAGGTTCTTCAGATGCTTGCGCATCAGCGCCGAGTCGTCGGCAATCAGCAGCTTGATGGTCATGCTTCGCTGCCTGTCACGGGGTGGAAGAAACGCCTTGCCGGAAGTGGCGCAACCGCTTCCGGCAAGGTGTCACGCCGCATGCTTGAGGGCGCTCAATTCCTGGACGTCCAGCAGTTGGGCCACCTCCAGCAGCAGAATCATCCGCTTTTTCGCTTCGAGGTTGGCAACGCGCCGAATCAATCGCCGTTGCTCGTCGGACAAATCGGGAGTTGCCCCGATGAAACGCGCTGGAATGCGCATGACTTCGGACACCGAGTCGACGATGAAGCCGGTACGCACGCCGCGGACCGTAAACACCATAATACGCTGACGATCGTTCCGCTCGGCTCCGGCGAGGCCAAAGCGACGGCGCTGGTCAAGCACGGGCAATACCACGCCGCGCAGGTTGAGGACGCCCTCGACAAAGTTCGGCGTCTTCGGCACCCGGGTCAGCACGTCCGGCACCCGCACGATTTCCTGCACCGCATCGATCGGCACGCCGTATTCCTCGTCCATCAGACGGAACACAACGAACTGCTCTTCATCGTCGTCCGCGCGAGCCACCTCGTGCGCCATGCCGGTATCGCCTCCGTCCTCTATCACTTTGCGCAGCTCGTCGACGTTGAACATCCGCTCGGCGGACAGAATGGAGACCAGGCGTCGTCCATCCTCCAGGCAACAGATTGCGCGGACGTCATCGAGCTTGTAGTCGCGGGCGAGCAGCGCCGGCATCGGTTCGACCAGGGCCCGACTGACGCGCAGCACCTCCTTCACGCTGTCCATGACCACGCCGACCGAAAGATCGCCGAGCGAGACCACCACGACCTTGCTGGCCTCACTGAGCGAGGCCGACGGCATGTTGAACATTTCGCGCAGGCTGACCAGCGGCAGCAACCGGTCACGCAGGGTGATGACACCCACGACATGGCGCGGCGCCTGCGGCACCTTGGTGATCCGCTCCGGCAGTTGCACGATCTCCTGCACCTGGCCGATCGGGAAGGCGTATTCCTGGCCAGCAACTTCGAAGCTGACCAACTGGTCCTCGTCCACCTCGGTCGCCCCGGCATCGCGCCGGCGCTCCGGTGTTGCCGCCTCCGGCTGGGCCGTGTCGCCGCGGGCTGCGGTTGCCGCGAACTCGTGGCGAACAACGCGGCCAGCGTCCAGGATCATCACCATCGACCGGCCGTCCTCGCCCTTGATCATGCCGGTCAGCAGATCGTTGGCCACGGTGCTGTGGATGGTGTCGGCGGATTCGATCCGGTCCGCTTCCACGCTGGTGACATTGGCCATGCGGTCGACGATCAGGCCGATCGGTTGACCCTGGTCGAGCACCACCACGCGGGTGGCATCGTCATGCAAGGCGACCGGAAACCGGAACACCTGGCGCAGGCTGACGACCGGCAGGGCCGTGCCGCGCAGATTGGCCAGACCCTCGAGCGCGGGCGGGCTCATCGGCATTCGCACCACATCCGGCATGCGGATGATTTCCTGCACCTCGGCCAGCCGCAGGGCGAATTTTTCGTCCTGTACATGGAACATCACGAACTGGCTGGCGTCCGCACGGGCGGCCGCGGTGTCACGCGGCCCGTCGACGGTCCCGGCGGTGCCGGGTTCGACGACATTGTCCATCGTCTTCGTCCTTCCTTGGCCTCCGGTTCAGCGGGCCTGCAGTTCGTCGGCGAGCGAGGCGATTTCCTCGATGGCGGCCGCCAATTCCTCGGAGCTCTTCGACTGCTGCTTGGCTGCGGTGGCCGCTTCGCCAACGGCACGCGAGGCCTGATTGGCGGCGGCGGCCACCTGCTCGACGCCCTTCTGCACCTCGGCCACCATGCGCACGATGTCGCCGCTTCCGGCCAGCACCTCACGGTTGCCGGCCAGCACCACCTGCACGTCGCCGGCGATGGTCTTGAGGTCGCCCGCGATCAGCTTGTTCTTTTCGGCTTCGGATGCTGCGGTGTCGGCGATTTCCTGCAGGTCGTTGCGGACGTTGACAATCTGGTCCTGGATGGCCTTGACAATGTCCTTGATGCGGTCGGCGTTCTCGGCTGAATCACGCGCCAGGTTGCGGATGTCGGTGGACACCACGGCAAAGCCCTTGCCAAACTCGCCGGCGCGGGCCGCCTCGACCGAGCCGTTGACCGCAAGCATGTTGGTCTGGATCGAGACGGTGGTGATGGCGTCGACGATCTTGTCGATCCGGCGGCTGATTTTCTCGAGCCCGACGACCTGCTCCCGGCTTTTCCGCCCGGCGATGACGGATTGCAGAACACCTTCGATTAGCTCATCGACCGCGCCGCTGCATGTTCCGATCAGGCTTCCCGTTGCCTCTGCCTTTTCCAGCGAGCCCTGGGCGCGCTCCTGCGACACCTGCGCACCGCGTTCGATCTGTGCGATCGCCGCCGAGGATTGCTGGGTGGCGGCGGCCTGTTGCTGCGCGCCACGACCGATCTGGTCCAGCGCCGCCATGATCTGCACGGCGGCACGGTTGATTTCTTCGACCGCGCTGGACAGCTCCTCCGCGGTGGAGGCAACTTCCTCGGCGCTCTTGCCGATATCGGTGCTGTTCTTGAGCTCGTCGGCGATCTCGGAGAGTTCCTGGGCGGCCTTCTCGCTCTGGTTCAGCGCCGCGGTCTGCTGTTCGACAGTGTTGGAGGCTTCCTGGCAGGCCGAACCCTGCTCCTCGGCGGCGGCGGCGACCACTTCGGAGCCTTTCTGCGCCTCCTTGGCCGCTGCGGTGGATTCCTCGTTGGCCTTGGCGATGTCGCGGCAGCCGGCCGCTACCTCGGCCAACGCCACGCGCACCTCCTCGAGTTGGTGGGTAACGGTGGCACCCTTCTCCACCTCCTGCTTGGCGGACTGCGCCGATCCGCCGATGCCCTCGGCGATCGCCTTCACCTCGTTCTGGATCTGTGCGATCAGGTCCTGAATCTCGCGGGCCGATTTTTCCGACGTTTCCGCCAGCGTGCGCACCTCATCGGCGACCACGGCGAAGCCCTTGCCGTGCTGCCCGGCGCGGGCGGCCTCGATGGCCGCGTTCAGCGCCAGCAGATTGGTCTGNNTTCTTCAGCGACGCCTCGGCGTTCTCCTTGGCCTTCACGATCAGGCCGGCGCCCTGGTTCACCGCTTTCATGGACTGCGCCGCGGCGTTTGCCGCTTCCTCGGCGCCGGACGCGATCTGCGCGGTGGCGCGCGTCAGTTCCTGGGCGGCGGAACTGGCTTCGGCGATGCCGCTGGCGAGTTGCGAGGTCGCGGCGGCAACCCGTTCGGCCGCCTTCTGCTGGCGGGCAAAAGTGCGCGCCTTGCGCTTCTGCGCTTCGGCGAGTTGTCCGGCCGCCCCGGCGGACGCCGTCCGCTCGGCGAGGTCGACGACATCCGCTGAAGACTTGGCGGCGACGGCAGCTTTCTTGACTAGGGCCATGTTGGTTCCGGGAGTGCGGGTTGCAGTTCAATGGGGCCACGCACGGCAATTTAGGCCGCGCTGACAGCCGGTATGCCCGGGAAAGGTGAATGATCCGTCAGCATGCGGATTTCGGAGGTCCGGAATTGGCCGTGTTACAATGCGAAGTTGAGCGCTATTTTTGGGACAGGAGTTGTTTTTGGAACCCAGTATTATTCTGGAGTCTTCGGCGGATAGGCGCCCAACTCAGTAAGAAGATCAGACCGAAGCGGCGGATGCGGATGACGTATCCGGCCGCAGTCGCGCCCGCCCTCAGAGAGTTCCTCGACAGGAACGACCGGTGGCCGTATGAGGTGCGACTCTGATGGGTCAAGCGGCAAAAGTTTAGTGTAATATAACTTAGCTATCCCCTCATTGTTTATGGTGTGATTTCAATGTGTTGGGAAACGCTCCATAGAATGACCGTCATGCTTGGCCCGCCCTTATTTCCCCGCGGCTTCTGCATAGCCGGCAGCAATGGATGAGTCCCCAATCGTCTCACCGAATTGCCTATGGCGGACTCCCGAGTCGAAATGAGGGGATTCCTGAGGTAACATAAACGACATTGGACTAAACCGCT
>PLTJ01000169.1 GCA_003164455.1 Acetobacteraceae bacterium | reverse complement strand
TCGGCCTTCATCTCGACGCCGGGAACGCGGCGGAGGAAGCCGCTGTCGGTGTCCTGGCCGAGTGCGAGCACGACCGAGTCCGCCTCCAGCGTCTCGAACTCCCCGGTCGGCACCGGGCGGCCGTCGGGGCCGATGTCCATGCGCTCAACGGTCAGCGTGTGGCCGGCGAACTCCTTGATGGTGGTCAGCCACTTGATCCGGATGCCTTCCTCGATCGCCTCGTCGGCCTCGAAGGCGAGCGCCGGCATGTGGGCGCGGTCGCGGCGATAGACGATCATCGCCTCGTCGGCACCGAGGCGGCGGGCGGTGCGGGCGGCGTCCATGGCGGTGTTGCCGCCGCCGTAGATGATCACGCGGCGGCCGAGCAGCGACGCCGTGCCGCTGGCCACACTGTGCAGATAGCCCACCGCGTCGAGCGTGCGGCCGGCGTCGCGGGCGGGGATCTCGACATGCTTGGACACGTGCGCGCCGATCGCCACGAACACCGCGTCGAACCGGCCGGCCTGTTTTTCGGCGGCGAGGTCCTCGACGCACTGGTTCAGCACGATGGTGACGCCCATGCTCTCGATGCGGGCGATTTCCTTCATCAGGTCGCCGCGCGGCAGGCGATAGGCGGGGATGCCGAACTGCATCATGCCGCCCGGCACCGGGCTGGCCTCGTGGATCTCCACGGTATGGCCCAGGCGGGTGAGATGGTAGGCAGCGGACAGGCCGGCAGGGCCGGCCCCGATCACCAGCACGCGCTTGCCCGACGGCGCGGCGTCGATGGCGGGCATCCAGCCCAGCACCGCCGCCATATCGCCGAGGAAGCGCTCGACGGCATGGATACTGACCGGGGCGCCGAGCTCGTTGCGGTTGCACGCGCCTTCGCAGGGATGGTAGCAGACCCGGCCATGCACGGACGGCATCGGGTTGTCGCGCATCAGCACGTCCCAGGCTTGGCGGTACTTGCCGGCCTGCGCCAGCGCCAGCCAGGCCTGGATATCCTCGCCGGCCGGACAGGCGTTGTTGCACGGCGGCAACAGGTCCTGCCATAGCGGGTGGCTGGTGCGGACCGGGCCCGCGCCGCGTTCCAAGGTCAGATCGACCGCGCGCGTCATGTCCGCCGCGTGCTGCCTGGTGTCGGTCGGCAAGGGGAGGTCGGCAGGCATTGTCGTTCTTCCTCCGGAAATGGTCGCGGACGGACGGGCTTCGCGGGCAATCGCCGGAGCGTTACCCCGGTGCCGCGGAACCGGGCGGAATGTCAGTCCTCGCCTCAGCTTTCAAAGTCCGCCTCGAAACGGGGCGTGTCATATCAATTGGCTGCGATACGTTGCGCCTTTCCCATACAAAACGGGCCCGAGGCGATTGCCCCGGGCCCGTTCCATGCGTTCAGGCGCGCCGTGGGTCAGGCGAAGCCGTGCCGGACCTTGCTCTCCTGCTCCTGCGCCTTGAACTGGTTGAACCTGGGCAGGAACTTGTCCCAATCGATGATGTGCGCGTCGAGCTCCGGCCCGTCGATGCAAGCGTGCTTGCGCACCATCTTGCCGTCGATCGTCACCGGCACCATGCACGCTCCGCACATCCCGGTGGCGTCCACCATGACCGAATTCAGGCTGGCCACCGTCTTCACGCCGAAGGGACGCGTCAGGTCGGCGACGGCCCGCATCATCAGCGGCGGCCCGATCGCCACGATCTCGGCGATCTTGCGGCCCTTGCCGGCCACGTTCTCGTTCAGCAGCCGTTCCAGCGGGACGGTGACGAAGCCCTTCTCGCCGAAGCTGCCGTCGTTGCTGGTGTAGATCACCTCCAGCAGGTCGCCGAACTCGGCCTTCAGGCGGCTGACGCGTTCGTTCTCGCCGACCCAGAACAGCAGGCCGGCGTTGCGGAAGCCCGCGATCAACGTCACGTGGTTGCCCAGGCGCAGGTGCTCGCGCATGATCGGATAGACCGGCGGCAGGCCGAGGCCGCCGGCGGCGAACACCACGGTCTGGTTGCCTTCATAGCGGTGCAGTTGGCTGGGCTGGCCGAGCGGGCCGCCGATGCCGGTGAACGCCTCGCCCACCTTCATCCGGTTCATGGCGATGCTGCTGGAGCCCATGGCCTGCACCACCAGCGTGATGGTGCCGGCCTTGGCGTCCCAGTCGGCGAGCGTCAGCGGGATCAGCTCGCCCTTCCCCCAGGGCAGCACGCGGACGAACTGCCCGGCCTTGGCCGCGCTGGCCACCAGCGGCGAGTGCACCAGGAACTCGACGATGCCTTCCGACAGATCGATCTTCTTCAGGATGGTCTGCGGCGAGGCGCCCAGCGTGGTGTAGTGCGCGGCCCGGCTCACCATATCCTTGATGTCGGTCGCGCAGATGTCGATGTCGCCGATGATCTCGCGTGCCGCCGCCTGTCCGTCGCCGGCCGCCATGATCGCGGTCGAGCCGCCGCGCGCCGCGTCGCCGCCGGAATAGACACCCTCCACCGAGGTTTCCTGCGAGTCCTTGCCGACGCCGATGCTGCCCCACTTGGTGGTCTTCAGACGGGGCTCGGAGTCCTTGATGATCGGGTTCGGCGAATTGCCGAGTGCCATGATCACCAGATCCACCTTCATCTGCTCGGTTCGCCCGGTCGGGACCGGGCTACGCCGGCCCGAGGCGTCGGGCTCGCCCAGCTCCATCACGTCCAGCGTCGCCTCGGTGACGAAATGCGTCTTCTCGTCGCCGAGGAATTCGGTCGGCGCGCGCAGCACCTTCAGCTCGATGCCTTCCTCCAGCGCGTGCCCCAGTTCCTCCTTGCGGACCGGCATCTCGGCGCGGGTGCGGCGATAGACGATGGTGACATGCCCGCCCAGGCGATAGGACGTACGCGCCGCATCCATCGCGGTATTGCCGGCGCCGATCACCATGATCTCCTTGCCCTTCACCTGCGGCAACGGAGTCTCGTACTCCTCCTTCAGCCCCTGCATCAGGTTGACGCGGGTAAGGAACTCGTTCGCCGACATCACCCCCAGCAGGTGCTCGCCGGGCACGTTCATGAAGCGCGGCAGGCCGGCGCCGGTGCCGACGAAGATCTTCCAGAACCCGGCTGACTTCAGCTCCTCGATCGTCGCGGTCTTGCCGACGATGAAGTTGCGCACGAACTTGCCGCCGAGCAGGATGATCTTGCTCACCACGTCGTCGATCAGCTCGTTAGGCAGGCGGAATTCGGGAATGCCGTAGCGCAGCACGCCGCCGAGTTCATGGAAGGCCTCGAACACGGTGACCGGGAAGCCCTCGCTGGCCAGCAGGTAGGCGTTGATCAGGCCGGCCGGACCCGAGCCGACCACCGCGATCGGCGGCTTCTCGGCGCGTTTCCACGGATCGACGAAATCCTTCAGCAGCGCCTGCGCCGCTTCCGGATTCAGCAGCTTGTCGCGCTGCGGCAGGAACCATTCGAGCTGGCCGATCTCGATCGGCCGGCCGGTATGGGTGCAGACGCCCTGGCACTGCAATTCCTGCGGGCAGACCCTGCCCGTCACGTTGGGCAGTGGGTTGCAGCTCTCGATCAGCCTGAGCGCTTCGGTGAACTTGCCGTTGCCCAGCAGGTTCAGCATCTCGGGGATGTGGATCTTCACCGGGCAGCCGCCCTTGGGGGCGGACCTGCCTTCAATGCGGATGCCGACCTCGCAGGGCCGTTCCTCGCACTGCTTGTCGCGCAGCACTTCCAGCCACACGAACAGATCGACGTCACGCGCCGTGTAACCGACGTTCATGTAGCCGAGGTAGCCCTGGGTCACGAGCCCGAAGTCGTGCGCCCGCACCTCCGCGGGGCGCACGTANNGAACTTGCGCTTGAACTTCAGGGGCACGTCCCAGATGAAGCGCATCAGGGTCGTGCTCATGTCGTCGTTGGCCAGCAGCAGGTTCCACAGAGTCTTGGTGAAACCTTCGCCCAGTTGCTCCTGCTGGAATTCCCACGCGATGGTCTGCGTGCCTTCGGTGATGAAGGTCTGCTGGAACGCCTTGGGGTCAGCCAGAAGGCGCTTGCGCAGCAGCGCCATCTGTTGCTCGAACAGCGCGACCTCGTCGCTCTGCGCGAGATTTTCCAGTTCCTGCCGCGTGCTCTCGAAGGCGGTACTGGCCTGCTGGAAGCGGGCCAACTCCGCGCCCGCGGGGGCTTGGATGCCCCCGCTCATCGAATGATCTCCGAGTCGCAGTTGGCCGCCACCTTGGCGATCCGGGCCTTCAGTTCCGGAGTTGCCGTGATGTGGTCGAGCACGCCGGGGATGATCCGGCCCACCTCCTTGGCCGCGCCGTCCACGACGATGCGGGTCTTCTCGAAGATTTCGCTCAGGTCCTGGTAGCAGGTCTTGCAGTTCGTGCACTTCGCCTGGTCGTCCGGGTCGATCGAGACCAGGGCGGCCGAGCCGTTCGTCGCCGCGGCCGGAGCCGGGGCGGCGGCGGAAGCCGCCGGCAGCAGAGAGGCTGTGAAGCCGCCACCACCGGCCGGCGCCTTGGAAGAGGCCGCCAGTTGCGACATTCCGCGGGCGATCGAGTCGATCGCGCCATCCCGCTGCTTCACGGCATCCGCGTACTGCGCCTGCAATGCCTGCAATTCGGCGGCATGATCGGCGTCCAGCTTCACCACGTCCTTGCCGGCGAGGTACTGCAGGGTGCGCCAGTATTTCCGCCGCTCCTCGACCAGCCTGATGATCGTCGCCGATACCGAGCGGCGGATCAGGTGCTTGCTATCGTCGGTGGACCAGACGAACGCCGTCTTGCCCTCACGCGCCGCCGCCGGCAGGTCGATGAACTCGTGCACCGGCAGCGCCTCGGCACCGGCCTTCAGCGTCTTGAAGTGCTTCTTGAACCGGCTCTCGTCGGCCGCGAAGTCGGCGGGAGTCAGAGGATATTCAAGCAGCTTCGCGGCGCCGTCGGCATCGACGTATTCCAGGCTTCCCATCGCCCAGTCCTTGTCGGCATCCGGGTTGCCCTCGAGGTTGAACCAGCTGTGGATGTTGCTGCCGCGCCGCGGGTCATGGACGAACACCGGGCTCATCCGGCTTTCCACGGCCAGGCGTCCGTGCCGGCTCGCCTGCGCGTCGGCGATGCCGTGCTCGGCCTGGCATGGCGTGTAGACGTCCAGCACCGCCGGCGAGTCGCTGTAGGTCAGGAACTCCATCACGTGCTTCAGGAAGTGCCCCTGCAATGCCGTGCTGCTCTGCACCACGAACACATTCGGGTGGAACGAGGCGATCAGGCCGAGTTCCTTGCGGTCTTCCTGCTTGCCGCTATGGGCGACACCGAAGCGCGCCAGGTCGGAGTCCTGACCGGTGAGGCTCGCCGTCGAGGCCTGTCCGCCGGTGTTGGAATAGACACCGGAGTTCAGCACCATCACCTTGACCGGCGTGCGCGTCGCCAGCAGCCGCGACAGGGCGCCGAAGCCGATGTCATAGGTGGCGCCGTCGCCGCCGATGCTCATCACCGTCGGCAGCAGGGCGAGTTCTTCCGGCGTGAACTGGCTCCATGACAGGTAGCGGAAGAACGGGTCGTGGGTGGCCGGCTCGTAGGCGTCTTCCAGTTCCAACCGGGCGATGCGCAGCGCGCGCACGTCGTCCACCGCGGCGGNNGCTGTTCACCCACGGGTCGTTGTAGGGGTTGAACGGGAAGGTCGAGGCATAGACGCTGCTGCAACCTGTCGAGTTGGTGATCACGCTGCTGGCCGGGCCATTGCCGCTCGGTCCGCTCTCGAACATGTACAGCCGCTTCTCCAGCGTCTCGATCGTGCTGGCGATGCGGGCACGGCGCGCGCTATCGTCTTTCGCCACCGTGGTCAGCTTGCCCGTCAGGTTGTCGATCAGCCCTTCCAACTCGCGGACGTGCTCACGCCGGCCCCGCTCGTGGATCGCATGGTTGGTCGACGTGACCAGGCGGATCGCGGTGACCT
>PLTJ01000321.1 GCA_003164455.1 Acetobacteraceae bacterium | reverse complement strand
CCTGGCTCTGGTATTCGGCGCTGTGCTCCTTGGTGAAGCTGTCCATGATGGCGCGCTTCGGCTCGCCCGGCTCGGGCAGCGGCACGTGATAGACCGCCTCGGGCAGTCCCTTGTCGCGCGCGCTGCGCCCCGAGAGGATCCAGGCGATCACTGAATCCTCGCCTTCGTAGATCGGGCTTGGCGCCCCTTCGCCGCGCATCGCCCGGTCCACCGCCTCCACCGCCAGCTTGCCGGCGTGCGCGGGCGCATAGGCCTTCCACGAGCTGATCTCGCCCTTGCGGGACTGGCGGGTGGTGATGCTGACATGCAAGGCCTGCTGCACGGCCTGGGTAATCACCGCCTGCTTCAGTCCGAGCAGCGCGCCGATGCCGGCGGCCTGCGCCGGGCAGAGATGGGCGATGTGGTCGATCTTGTGCTCATGCAGACAGATCGCGCGCACCAGGTCGATGTGGATTTCGTAGCCGGTGGCGATGCCGCGGATGAGATCCTTGCCCGACTTCTCCATGCTCTGCGCCACCGCCAGAATCGGCGGGATGTTGTCGCCGGGGTGCGCGTAGTCGGCGGCGAGAAAGGTGTCGTGCATGTCGAGTTCGCGCACTGCGGTGCCGTTCGCCCAGGCCGCCCATTCGGGACTGAACCGCTTGCCCGCGGACAGGCCGAACACGGTGGCGCCGTCCTTGCGCGGATGTCCCACCGCCATGTCGCGTGCCGAGACCACCGGATGGCGGTTGATGGCGGCCATCGCCACCGCGGCGTTGTCGATGATGCGGTTGACGATCATGTCCGCGACGTCGCGCTGAACCGCCACGCGGTCGGCCGCCACGCCGGCGATCTTCCACGCCAGTTGCTGCTCGCGTGGCAGTCTGGACTGCGACGGGTAGACCTTCACGTCGTGCAACTTCATCCGTCATTCCCTCCACGGCGCGCGGCGCGGGACGCGGGGATTGGCGTTCCCGCACGCGCGGTCTAGCCTTGACCCAGGTTCTTCCTGGGGGCTGGTTCTTCGTAGTGTCCCGTGCGCGCAACGGCAAGCCGCGCCCCTGGAAACGTTCCGTGAAGCGGGCCGCGCTCAACAGGGAATGCATCGCCATGCCAACGCCAACCGACCACAGCCGTATCCTTCGCGTCGCCGGCGCGCAGATGGGGCCGACCCAGCGCGCCGATTCCCGCCGCCACACACTGGACCGCCTGATCGCGCTGCTGGAGCAGGCCGCCGCGCGCGGGGCGAAGCTGGTGGTGTTTCCGGAACTCGCCTTCACCACGTTCTTCCCGCGCTGGTTCTTCGACAGCACGCGGGAACTCGACGCCTGTTGCGAGCGCGGCATGCCGAATGCGGCCGTGCGACCCTTGTTCGACCGCGCCCGCGCGCTCGGCGTCGGCTTCTATGTCGGCTACGGCGAACTGACCGATGATGGGCGGCGGTTCAACAGCGCCATCCTGATCGCCCCGGACGGCAGCGAACTCGGAAAATACCGCAAAATCCATTTGCCCGGTTCGGTCGAGCCGCGCCCCGGCGCGCGTTTTCAGCAGTTGGAGAAACGGTATTTCGACTACGGCGACCTCGGCTTTCCGACCTGGCGCGCGCCGGCCACGCTCGCCGGGGCCGTCCTCGGCATGCTGATCTGCAACGACCGCCGCTGGCCCGAGGCCTGGCGCGTGCTGGCGCTACGCGGCGCCGAACTGGTCTGCATCGGCTACAACTCCGCGGCCTACGACCCCAACGGCGGCGACGCCGAGAACGCCGCGTTGCGCACCTGGCATTCGCAGCTCGCCGCTCAGTCCAATGCGTACATGAACGCCACCTGGGCGGTCGCTGTCGCCAAGGCGGGCGAGGAGGACGGGGCAGGGCTCATCGGCGGCTCCTGCATCGTCGATCCCAACGGGCGCATCGTCGCCGAGGCGGCCACGCTCGGTGACGAGGTGATCGTGGCCGATTGCGACCTGGACGCTTGCCGGCAGGGGAAGGAAAAGATGTTCAACTTCGCCGCCCACCGGCGCCCGCGCTGGTATGGCCCGATCACGGAGCAGACCGGCGCCATCCCGCCGGAATAGGCAGAACGTTTCACCCAATCTCAACTCTTTCGTCCGACGGTGCCGGTATTCGGCGATGAAACCATCGTCCGCCCGGCGGAAAAACTCCGCCCGCCCTTTCCCCGCGGTTCACGGCCACGATGCGGTTCCGCTTGATCCGGTATCCTCCGGTGACCAGATTAGCGCCGCCGTAGCAGACCGAGGTATCCTTCTGTCCGTGACAAGCCCCACGCGCTGGCAACCCGATCCTGCCGGCGACCCGCAGGCGCGCGACCGTCCGCCGCTGCTGGCGGCGCTGAAGCGCGGCCTCTGCGGACGTTGCCCGGTCTGCGGCCAGGCCCCCCTGTTCGATGGCTACCTGACCGTCCGCGCGGCCTGCCCGCACTGCGCCGCCCCGCTCGGCCGCGTCCGCGCCGACGATGTGCCGCCCTACTTCACCATCCTGGTCGTCGGCCACATCATCGTCCCTGGCATGCTGGTGCTGGAGCGCACCGCCGCCCCGCCGCTGTGGGTGCAAACCGCGATCTGGGTGCCGCTCACGCTGGTGTTGACGCTCGCCCTGCTGCGCCCGATCAAGGGGGCCATCGTCGGGGCAATCCTGTCCTTCGGCATGCTCACCCCAGTGGAGGACGCCGGGGTATGAGCGATGGTGCGACCGGCCTCGAAGCCAGCACCGCGCACCTGCTGCGGGTGACGCTGGAGGGCGAGGCGCTCACCCGCCTGACGCCGCTGCTGGAGGCCGACCGCGCCCAGGCCGTCGCCGACCTGGAGGCGGAGAACCGCTTTGCCCCGCACGCCCGCCCCGACGCCGGCGACGCCGGCCCCTATGCGCTGCGCCTGTCCATCTATGAAGGCCGCCTGGTGTTCGACATCCGCCGCGCCGACGACACCCCGTGGCTGGCCATCGGGCTGGCGCTGGGGCCGTTCCGCGCCCTCATCCGGGATTACCACCTGCTGATCGACAGCCTGGCCAAGGCGTGCGAGGAGGGCCGCGAGTCCCGTATCCAGGCCATCGACATGGGCCGGCGCGGACTGCACAACGAAGGCGCGGAACTGATGGTCGCGCGGCTGAAGGGCAAGGTGGAAATCGACCTTGCCACCGCGCGGCGCCTGTTCACCCTGCTCTGCGTGTTGCACCAGCGCCTCTGAGGACCAGGACGGCATGAAGATCGACGGCACCTCCTACCGCAGCGTCTGGGTGGACCCCGGTGACGGCTGGTCGGTACGCATCTTCGACCAGACCCGGCTGCCCTGGGCATTGAATATCCTGCGCCTGACGACCGCGGCAGAGGCCGTACACGCCATTCGCGCCATGCAGGTGCGTGGTGCCCCTCTGATCGGCGCCGTGGCCGCCTATGGCGTCTGTCTGGCCCTGCGGGCCGATGCGTCCACCGAGGCGATGGAGCGCGACGCCACCACGCTCGCCGCCGCCCGCCCGACCGCGGTGAACCTGCGCTGGGCGACCCAGCGCATGCTCGCCCGCCTGCGCCCGCTCGTCCCGGCCCAGCGGCTCGCCGCCGCCTACGAGGAAGCCGCCCGCATCGCCGACGAGGACGCCGCCCAGTGCGAGGCGATCGGCCGCCACGGCGTCGGCCTGATCGCCGAGGCCGCCGCCCGCACCGGCCGGCGCGTCAACGTGCTGACCCATTGCAACGCCGGCTGGCTCGCCACCGTCGATTGGGGCACCGCGCTGGCGCCGGTCTACATGGCCTTCGAGCGCGGCATCGACGTCCACGTGTGGGTGGACGAGACCCGCCCGCGCAACCAGGGCGCGGCCCTGACCGCCTGGGAACTGGCCAGCCACGGCGTGCCGCACACGGTCATCGCCGACAACGCCGGCGGCCATCTGATGCAGCACGGCAAGGTTGATCTGGTCATCGTCGGCACCGACCGGGTCACCCGCAACGGCGACGTGGCCAACAAGATCGGCACCTACCTGAAGGCGCTGGCGGCTGAGGACAACGGCGTGCCGTTCTGGGTCGGCCTGCCCTCGACCACGATCGATTGGGCGGTGGCCGAGGGCCGCGGCATTCCCATCGAGAACCGCAGCGCGACCGAGGTCACCGACATCACCGGCCGCACCGCCGACGGCCGCATCGAGACGGTGCGGATCACAGCCTCCGACGCGGCGAACCCAGCCTTCGACGTCACCCCCGCGCGCCTGGTGACCGGCCTGATCACCGAACGCGGCCGCTGCGCCGCGAGCGCGGCGGGGCTGGCGTCGCTGTTTCCTGGGCGGGGGTAGGCAAAGACAAGGCTGTTCTTTTTTGAAAAAAAGAACCAAAAAACTTTTATTCGTTTTTAGAAGGCAACATACGGCGGGATGCGCCTGCTTACCAGATCGTCCGTACGCCATATCCCGGATAGAGGGAGTCGTCCGTGATGATCGGCATGTCGGCGTTCAACGCCTGCGCGATCAGCATCCGGTCCATGGGGTCCTTGTGCAGCGGCGGCAGCGCATTCGCCCGCTCGGTGTCGGCCCAGGTCAATGGCTGCACACGGAAACCCTGAGCGGCGAGCCAACGGACGAAACTGCCCTCGACAGCCGGCAACGGCGGCAACTTCCCGAGCGCGGCCTTGCGCGTCAGTTCCCAGACCGTGATCGGGGAAATCGCCACATCGCCCTGCATGGCCTGTACGCCCGCTTCCGTCATCGTGGCGCCGTTGCCGGCGAAGAAGGCGAGGATCGCACAGGCGTCGGCCAGGGCCACGTCGGTCACGGCCAGCCCTCGTCAGCCATTTCCCGATCGGTCATGGGGGCGAGGAGGGCAGGGTCGTGGCGGAAGCTCTCCCAGCCCGGCAGGCCGCGCCACAATCCTTTCTGGCGGATGGGCGCCGGCTGGTAACGGCTGAGACGCGCCACCGGCTCGCCGTTGCGGGCGATAATCACTTCCTCACCGCGCTCGACCTGGGCGAGCAGGGCCGACAGGGTCGTCTTGGCTTCGTGGACATTGACCGTCGTCATGGCGGCGCCTTCTTAGCTAAACCAGAAGACTAACATCGGCCGCGAGCGTTGTCGAGCGCTTCGGGCAGCGGCGGCAGAAAACAAGGAAGAAAGGTATTCTTTTTTGAAAAAAAGAACCAAAAAACTTTTATTCGTTAATTAGAACGTAGGGCGGATAAGCGAAGCGTAATCCGCCGTCGCAACGTGCCGACGTATAATGATGGATGAACGGCGCTGTTTCTATCTATTTTCTGTCACAAGCGGGTTGTATCCGGATAATTGGAATGACGGTGTTGCTGATCCGCCCGGTACAGACGAACAATATTGCGAGTGCCGCGCCACGTTGCGAAGGCGGGTGACGCTGTGCTTACCCGCCCCACGGCACTACGACATTCCGGGCTACGCTTACTGCCTGCCGACGTGCGGGCCGTGGTGATCGCAGCGTGGCAACGGGCGGATTGTTGCCGCAAGCCACCATTCATGAGATGGTGCCAGCTCAAGGCCCAGAACCTTCGCCCCAATAATGCAGCACAACAGGAAGGCCAAATGCCACAATCCGAACGGGCGCCATTGACTGAACATCAGCGCTGGGAGTACGAACAAAATCGGTCCATAGCTGAGCGCGAACATGATCAGCAGGAAGAGTCTTTTCGCCATATGAATGAGACAGCTATAAGCGCCTCCCACATTGCTTTGCGGACGCTACTTTTGATTAACGGAGGCGCGGCAATTTCCCTTCTTTCTTTCGATGGAAGGTTACCCTCTGCTCAAGCTAAAGCCGTAGCAGCCACGTTGCTGTGGTTTGCATTGGGAGTTGTGGCCACGACCTTCGCGATGGCACTTACGTATTTTACGCATTTGTCTATGGCCGGCTGGCTTGCATCTAAAATGAGGAGCTATAACCCCCCGTTTGTAACTGACGGTCCCAAGACTTCTCAATGGGCACGGCGGAAATGGGTGTGTCACACCCTTGCTGCTATGGCCGCACTCACATCCTTGGCCCTATTTGTCATCGGAATGTTTGCCGTAAGAGCTGCTCTTCTGGTGTGATATACTACACGTGTGTCAGCTAGCCCGTGCTGGTAATTGCTCACCCCCTGGGTATGGATCAGACGGGCTAGATGATGGCGAGGCCGGCGAGGGCTGCGCAGATGGCGGCGGTGCTGTCAGCCAGCCGGTAGCCCGCATCGCGATGCGGGTCTCGCTACCCGGCGGCCAAGGGCGAATAAGTGCTTTCACCATCCGCTGTCACAAGAGGCCGAAGGCGTTTCGCTATTTCGCGCTACATGTTCGCGACCTTCACGAATGACCACCCAAGCCCAAAAATCCCTTGCACGCGCCCACCCTCCCGTGCTAGGAATAAT
>PLTJ01000085.1 GCA_003164455.1 Acetobacteraceae bacterium | reverse complement strand
TGTCCACCCCCAGGGGCGCACTCCAGAACCCGGGTCCCGATTCAACGCTGATTGACACACCCGGCCGCCCTCGCGCAGCACCCGGCCCCGGCCCACCGCCAGCACCTCGCCACGCGGATAGCGAAACGCACTCGCACAGTCGTCCAACGACGCCGCCGTCGCCACCGCATGCATCAACTCAACCTCGTCCGACGGCGCCATCAGCACAATCCCAGGCAAACACCCCCAAAAACGCAAGCGGGCCGATCTACCATCCGAGGCCAAACCGATGGCGGATTTCCGTATGTGTCGTTCTGTCATCGCGCCTATGCTGCACCTGCGTGCCCGGGGGTTTGCCCCTGTTACCCTCCCAACAGCTAACGCAATGCGAGCCTTAGAATTTATAGATTGCGGAGACGGAAACCACGGCTTCGTATTTTGTTTGGTTGATCGGGCTTTCCGCGGCACTTCCCAGCAGGCGGTCGAAGGCGCTGCTCACATTGATGATGGTGCTCGGGGTGATGAAATAATTGGCGGAGACGCCGAGGCCGGCGGATTTAAAGCCGGCGGAGGCTCTGTATTGGCGATAGTTGGTATTCGCGGCTTGTGAACGGCTGATGCCGAAATAGGCGTTCATGTAGCGGCCATCAGCCATTGTGACGGTCGGCCCGACGAACCATGAGAATTTCTCGGAACTGCCGGGCATGGGCAGATAGGCGCCGACATCGCCGATATAGCCGTTGGTGGCGCCTATCTGACGGCGGATATCGACGCGTATGGTTAGCGGAAAGCTTTTGGCGAGCGAGTAATCGGCGAAGAGTTTAACCTCCGGCGCCGGGTGGATGGTGCCGAGGCCGGTTAAAGCCTGGCCATCCGCATGCGGCGAACGGCCAAGGTCGTATGTGACTGCCGCACCCACTCTGACGTTTCGGAAGCTGAATAGATTGGCACCGATACCTTCGCCGGTCGAGGCGAAGGCGATGTCCTTGTAACGGATGTCGATGACCGGCCCGGGTTGCACCTGATAGCGGCCCGAGCCATCGAAGACGGGTGCGAATTGAGTGCCGAGCCCCAATTCCGTTTGCCAGGTCGGGATTGTGGGCTCGAACAATCTTTGGAGTTGAATGCCCGAGGAATATTGCCATTCGGCCAGTGGCGACGGCGTTTGGGCCTGGGCAGGACGAATGGCAAGCAGAATGCCGAGAGCAACGAAACAACAGCACCATTTTTTAGAACGATCCAAGATCGAAAACCTGCACATTGGCCTGCATACCTTTGCGTTTGGGGGATGTCCCAGCGGCTGTTGAAACTCGCCTGACGGCCGTTGCCCAATAGCACCTATGCCGCCGCAGCATCCGGCCCAAGAGCCGTGTCACTGTCGTTCTGTGCCTATCGCGCACGCCGGTCAGCTCCGCTTGAAGCCGGTTCGTAGAAGACGTCGCCCGGCGAGCGTGGCAGCTCCACCCAAGTCACCAGTATGTCCGGCTGTCGTCCCTGCTGCCGCCCCAACGCCATCTGTCACCCGCCCCATCGTCCGCAGTACCAGAGAATCAACCCAGAGCGATTTCGTCAACGGGCTGTTATCCCTGCCATTCCCGTGCACGGCCGCGCCGTCCCTGCACGGCTCGTCACCGTCACTCGGATCTCTGTCGGCATCCGGTCCGTGCTGCAGGGAGAGCTTGCCTTGTTGAGCGGATTTGTGCATATGACTCCAGCTGCAGAACGAGGCCGTCTCGTTCGCTTATGCCAAAAATGGCATGGTGGTCAAGCGAAATGCTATGGTGGTCAAGCGACTGGGACATGACGGAGGATCCATGGGGGTGAAGCTAATAGCGCTACGGCGCTTGGGCCGCCCGGACGCATAAGCTTCGGCAGCATTGGATCACTATATCCTGGATACGGTTAGTTCAAGCGTCGTCTCGATCGATGCTCCCGTCATCCATGATCTCCGAATCATGGTCACCCATAGATTCAGAGTTCCAGCCGCGCCGCAATCAGCAAATCACAACTGTAATGCTAGCCGGTGGTGATGCGGTGGCGGGTTTTTCCGCGTCCGGATGGCGGCCGCGGTGGGGTGGGTTCGGCCGAGGCGGCGCCAAGATCGCCGGCGAGGCTGCGACGATAGTCGGCTTGGCGGCGCACCACCTCGGGCGGCAGGTCGAGGCAGGCCTGGGCCAGCGCGTGCACGCGCGCGACCTCGTCGAGGTGGCGGCCCGGCGCCAGCAACCCGGTGACGCTGGCGGAATGGCGGCGGTGCACGTTGAGCGGAACAGCGAGCACCCCCACCCGGCCGGTGCTGGCGGCGAGCACTTCCAGATAGAGGCGCCAATCGCCGGCCAGGCGATAGTGGTCGAGGTCGCAGCCACAGCGGTCGAGCGCGGCCAGCAGCGAGGCGCGGCGCCACAGCACGGCACTGGCGTTGAGGATGAGGTTGCGCTCGGCGAGGAAACGACGGGCGAACTCGCGGGCGGGGAACACGCCGCCGCCGGCCAGCGCGGCGGCGCCGCTCGCCGCATAGTACTCCTGGTAGCTCGGCCAGATCGGCCGGCCATCGGCGTCGATGGAACGGCTGTCACAGAACACCAGTTCGAGGTCCGGAACATCCACCACCAGCGCCGCCAGGCCCGCGAGCAAGGACGGCTCGGCCTCGTCGTCGGCCTCGGCGATCCACAGCCACTCGCTTTCGGCCATGGCGGCGGCACGCCGCCATTGGCGGAACGCCGAGCCGGAATTGGTGGTGTTGACCACCAGGCGGATGTCGCGGCCCCAGTCCTCGGCGGTGCGGCGGGCCACCGCCACACTGTCGTCGGTCGAGGCGTCGTCGAGCACGATCACCTCGGCGACCGGACAGGTCTGGGCAAACACCGAGGCCAGCCGCCGCTCCATGAAGCGGGCATAGTTGTAGGCCGGCACCACGACCGAGATCGGCGTCAACACCGGCCGCGCCAGCCGCAACAGGGCAATGGCGTAGCGGTCGAAGCGGAACGCCTCGCGCGCACGGGCGGCCAGGGCAGCGCGCGCGGTGTCCTTGGCGTGCGCGGCCTCCCCGAGCAGATCCATCACCGCATCGGCCAGCGCCGCCGCGTCGCCCATCGGCACGGCGGTGCCGGCGTCCAGCCGGTGCAGCAGGCCGGGGATGCCACCGGATTCCTCGAAAGCAACGATGCGCAGCCCGGCGGACAGTGCCTCCAGCGCGACCGAGGGGTAGGGGTCCTCGCGCGAGGGCAACACGAACAGGTCGGCAGCGTTGAACCAAGGGCCGATGTCGTCCTGCCAACCGGCCAGCCGGAATGTGCCGCTGGCCTCGGCAGCGGCGATCTCGGGACCGAGGTAGGCGCGTACCGTGGGATCGACCTCGCCGATCCACCAGAACTGCACCGGCGCGCCGCGCCGCTGCATCGCGTGCCACGCCTGCAGGAAAAGGTCGAACCCCTTGCGCAGATCGGCATAGCCGGCGCCGATGACGACCGCGGTGTTGGCGGGGACCCCGAACTGGCGGCGCAGCACCGCGCCGGCGGCCCGATCGCAGGCAACCTCGGCGTAACAGCCCTGGGGCAGCACCAGGGTGCGGTCCGGGTCGATGGCGACAAAGGAGGAAAAACCGTCGCGCACCGCCTCGGCGGCGAACACCACGCGACTTGCCGCCGCCGTGCCCGCCCGCGCGCCGGCGAGCAGGTTCTTCTCGCGCAGCAGGCGTGGCATTTCGTGCACCAGCAACACCGGATCGATCCCGGCCTCACGCAACGCGGGCGCGACCCAGGCGGAGGCGACGCTGTTTACCAGGGCGGCGGTGATGCCGCGCGCGGCGCAGCCGGCGAGATGGGCGATCAGGTCATCCGGGCTGGCCAGTACGGTGGTTGGCGCGACGGCGGCATAGTCGGGCTGCAACCGACCTCCGCCGAGCAGCAGGAACTCGACGTCGGCGCCGCAGCGCCGGCGCAGCGTGCGTCCGATTTGCAGCAGCAACTGCTGGGCGCCGGCGGCGAAAGCGTCGTGGCCGACCAGCAGCAGCGGGCCGGCACGGGAGCCGGCCGGGGCAATGGCGCGGGCAGTCGCGTTCAGCCAGGCCCCGCCGTAATGCAGATCCGGCTCGAGGTAGGCGCCTTCGGCCCATTCGTTCCAAGCGTTCACACAGACCAGCCGCTCGCCCATGAACGGGTGCGCGGCGGCGCGCTCGACCAGGGCGGCGAGCCAGGCCTGGTAGGCGGCGGGGGTGCCGCCGTGCAGCAACAGGCCTTCGCCCTGGCGGCGCGGGTCATTGTCCCAGCCCGGGACGGCGGTCTTGATCAACGGAAAGGCCGGCGACGGCTCGGCCAGCGAGGCGGCGACCACATCGCCGTAGTCGTAGACCTGCGCGGTGGCGGCCTCGTCGAACCAAGCCAGCGACGCATTGCGCGTCTTCAGCCCGGTGACCAGCTTGTGCGGCGGGAACTCGACCGCGCCGTCGAAACCGTGCAGGCGCGGATCGTTGGCGCCGAAGCTCTGCGACATCACCAGCACGGGGTCTTCGCCGCAGCGGTCGCGGAAGGCATCGCGCCAGCGAGCTAATGTGGCGGCGCAGTCCGGGATGGTACCGGCGCGATAGACCATGAGCAGCGGCCGGCCGTCGAGGCGGATGTAACGCGGATCGCGGAAATGGCGCACGAAGGTGTCGATCAGGGCGTCCTCGTCGCGCCGGTGCCAATCCTGCGAGATCAGTACCTCGTTGTCGGACCCGTCCCACCGGCGCGTCCAATTCTCGTTCGCCCACATCAGGCAGAACGGGAAATCCACCGATCGGTCGGCGAGGAATGCCTCCAACGGACGCTCCAGCAGGCGGCGGCCGTTGAACCAGTAGAAGTAGAAGATGAAGCCGCCGAGCCCGGCACCACGCGCCAGATCGATCTGGCGGCGCAGCACCGCGGTGCCGTCGAGCGTGTAGTGGCCAAGGTCGCGCGGCACCCGCGGCTGGTAGTGGCCGGCGAAGCGCGGCAGGGCGTGGGCCAGCGAAGTCCATTCGGTGAAGCCGCACCCCCACCACCGATCGTTCTCGGCGATCGGGTGGAATTGCGGCAGATAGTAGGCTAGCACGGTCGCGCGCCTTGGCGCCGAGGCCGGCAGCCCGCGTACTTCCTCGAAGTCGGGACCGGGACGCGTGAACCGGCGCACCGTCTCATGCACCCCGGACTCCTCGGCCGGCCGGCGCGTGTGCAGCCGGATGACATGGCGCAGCCGGCGATAGTGCAGCAGCGGGTTTTCGTCCTGCCCGGGCTCCATGTAGCGATGCACGTAAAAGCTGGTATCAAAGTTGGCCGACGGGTTGCGGCCCTCGCGCCAGCCCCAGAGCAGGTAGTGTTCGAACGGATCGACGCTGGCCTCGGCGATGTCCGGGTAGCGCTGCCGGTACCAGGCGGCATCGAACTCGGCGATTGGCGTTACCTGCCCGCTGCGACGGCGCCCGAGATAGTGCGCCAGCAACGTGCCGGTCGCCGGAGCGGGGTGACGGGTGCGGTACCAGGGCAGGTCGAAATGCGGTGAGGGCGAGCGGTTCTGCGCCTCGCCGAAACGGATGTAGTGCACCAGCGGATCGATCCCGGCGCGGGCGACGGCAGGGTTTTGGCGCAGATACCAAGGGGTGTCGAAATATAAATTGGGGCGACGCCCTTCGCGCCACCCCCAACCGGCGAAATGCACCAGCGGATCGACGCCGGCGGTGGCGATGTCGGGGTAGGTTTCGAGGTACCAGGCCGTGTCGAACAGACCGGAGGCGCGGATCAGGTCCTCATCCGGTTCGCCGCCGACAAGCGCTGGTGCGGGCAGTTCGCTCGCGCCGACCAGGACGGCGGGAGCGGTCACAAAAGACGAGTCACGTCCGGCGAGGACGGGCGGCATGCGGCGCAACCTTGGCGGTGGACGCACGGCCACCATGAGGCGGCGCCCCGCCGGGAAGCAACAAGGATGGAGTGCGGCCGTGAAGATTTAGCGCACCGATAACGGCGTTGTAACGATACGATGGCCGTTACGGTTCCTGGCGGGGCGGCATGGGGCCCGGGTGCCACGGCGAGGACGCATCGGGCCGGGTGAGCCGGCGCGTCATGCTGAGCGCCGCCACCGCGGTCAGCAGCAGGGCCGTCACCCAGCGCGTGTGGGCGCCGAAGCCCTCGTCGGCCGAGCGCCACACCAGGCCGAAGAACACCAGGGTCACCGCGACCAGGGCACCGCGGCCGCGCCCACCGCGGCGGATGGTCAGCACGGCCAAGGCCACGAAGACGAAATACAGGCCGATCGCCAGCGCCCGCACCAGGTCGAAGGCGGCGATGGAAAAATTCAGCAGCGCTTCCTGCATCGTCCACCAGCCACGCTGGATGAAATCGAGGGCGGCAACGACGAAGCGGTCCGGCCCCGTCACGTAGACGATCAGGGCCAGCACGATGCCGGCGACCCAGATGACGGCGATGGTGTTGCGGGACATGGGATTCCACCGGACGAGTGAAGCGAGCGGGGATATGGACCGGAGGGCACCGCGCGGCAACGATATCTCCATCAGAGGCCGATCGCCCACCCCAGCGCCGCGCCCGCGCCGAGCACCAGCATCGGGTGCACCCTGGTCACCGACAGCAGCACGGTGGAGACGGCGGTGAGGGCGTAGGCGGCGGCCTCGTGCTCGGTGCCGCGGATCAGCACCAGGCCGGCCGCATAGGTCAGGCCGACGCCGACCGGGGCCAGTCCACGCTCGGCCACGCCGCGCCAGGACGCCTCGCGCAGGCGGTTCCAGAACCGGGCTCCCAGGTGCACCAGCAGGCAGGACGGGACGAACATGGCGAATGTGGCGACCACGGCGCCGGGCAGGCCCGCCACCTTCTGACCGATCAGGGTGACCAGCAGCGACCCCGGACCCGGGGCGACGCGCGACAGGGCGTAGAGGTCGAGAAACTCGCGGCCGCTCATCCAGCCCAGCGATACGGCGGCGCGCTGCATGTCCGGTATCACGGCGCTGCCGCCGCCGACCGCGAGCAGGGACAAACCGCCGAACAGAGTTACCAGCCGGAACAGCGGGTTCATCGGCTCACCTCACCGGCCGTGGCGGCCAGCAGCAGGCTGATCGGCACCACCACGGCCAGGACCGCCAGCAGGGGCAGGCGGAAGACGCCGATGGCGATGGCGGTGACGGCGGTAACCGCCAGTCCGCCCGCGGTGCGGACGTTGCGCCGGTTGAGGTCGAAGGCGTTGGCGAGCGTCAGCCCGACGGCGGCGGCGCCCAGCCCGGCCATCGTCGGGCCAAGCCAGGGCTGGTCGTGCAATGCCGCCAGCCCGGCGCCGAGCGCGACCACCAGCACCGCCGGCAAGCCCACCATGCCAAGCAGCGCCGCCAGCGCCCCCGGGGCGCCGCGCAGAGAGGTGCCGATCAGGACGGCGAGGTTGATGCCGTTCGGACCGGGCGCGATCTGGCACAGCGTCAGGCCCGCCAGGAAGGAGCGTTCGTCCATCCAGCCGCGCCGGGTCACCACTTCGCGGCGGATCCAGACCGACATGCCGCCGCCCCAGCTTTGCAAGCCGATGGCAGCGAACACGGCGACGATGGCGATGAGCCGGGGCGGGGGAGTGACGTTCGCGGGCATCCGTGCATCAAAGCCGTTCGGCGTTGCACTGGACAGCACAAAGACGCGGAACAGGCGGCCATAGAATGCCGGACCCTCGGGCACGGCGGGCCGAAAGCGTGGCCGCTTCGCGCCGTTTCAGAAGTGCAGCACCGTCAGCACCGGCAGGGCGGCCACAAGGATGGTGGCGACCAGCAACGCCGCCATGAAGGGCCAGATCGTGCGCATCGCCTGGTCGGGCTCCACCCGGCCGATGGCGCAGGCCTGATAGAAGCCAATGCCGAAGGGCGGCGTGAACAGCCCGAGGCTCATCGACAGCACAACGACGATCCCATAGTGCACGAGGTTAATGTGAAGCTCGGCGGCGATCGGGAACAGCAGCGGACCGAACAGGACGACGGCCGGAATGCCTTCCAGGACGCTGCCCAGGATGGCGAACACCGGGATCGACAGCGCCAGGAAGCCGGCGCCTCCGCCGGGCATCCGACTCATGGCCGCGGCCAGATCGGCCGAGAAGCCGGACTGCGTCAGCGCCCAGCCCATGGCGGTTGCCGCGCCGAGGATCACCATGATGGTGCCGGTCAGCGAGACGGTTTCGAGCAGGATTGCTGGCAACCTGCTCCAGTCGGACTGCCGGTAGACGACCAGGGCGACGACGATGGTATAAACCACACCGGCCGTTGAAACCTCGGTCGCGGTGGTGACCCCGGCCACCACCGCCCAGCGGATCAGGATCGGCAGGATCAGCGCCGGCACGGCGGCGATGAAAACCCGTCCGATCTGCCGGCCGGAGGCGCGCTTGACTTGGCTGACCACCTCTGCGCGCGAGCGCCAGTAGGTGATCAGGATGAGACCGACCGATCCCACCACCGCCGGCAGCAAACCGCCGGTGAACAGACCGGCGATGGAAACCCCGGTCACCGAACCGACGGTGATCAGCACGATACTGGGCGGGATGGTCTCGCCCATGGCGGCCGAGGACGACAAGATGCCGATCAGTTCACCGGGCGGCTGGCCGCGCCGGCGCATTTCCGGCAGCAGGACCGGGGCGATCGCCGCCATGTCGGCGGCCTTCGAGCCGGAAATGCCCGACACCAGATACATGGCGCCGACCAGCGTATAGGACAGCCCGCCCCGGAAATGCCCGACCAAGGCTGCCAGAAACGCGACCAGCCGGGCGGCAAGTCCGGTCATCTCGATCAACAGGCCGAGGAAGATGAACAAGGGAATGGCCAACAGCACCAGCGTCGACATGCCCTCGTCCATGCGGCTGATGACGATGGTCAGAGGCACGTGGGTCATCAGGCCGAGATAGGTCATGGTGGCGACGCCAAACGAAAAAGCGATCGGCGTGCCGGACAGTACCAGCAGCGGCACCAGAAATCCGAAGAAGATGACCAGATTCCAGTTGCCGATGTCTTCAAGCCAGGGCTGGGCGAACCACAGGGCGGCGGCGCAGAGGGCGAGCGCTGAGAAGCATATTCCGATGTCCTTCAAGGTGGCGCGTTGTGCCATCTGTAACAGGGCAACGATCAGCAGCAGCACAGCGCCGACGACAATCGCCGAGGCCCGAACCGTATCGTGTATGCTGAGGGCCGCGGTGATGATGTCCCATTGGGCTATGGCGTACCGGGTGGCCGGCAGCACGATTTCAAGGACGAACAAGGCGGCGATGGATGCCGCAAGGGTCTTCAGGCGATTGCGCCAGACCGCGGGCAGGCGGACCGCCACCGCGGCCAGGTGCAAATGCCCGACACGATGCTGCGCGCTGACCATTCCCAGCATGGAGAGCCACAGAAACAGCATGCCGGACAGTTCGTCCGTCCACACCAGCGAGTGGTTCAGGCCATAACGGAAGACCACGCCGATGAACAATACCGCCACCTCCGCCACCAGAATGATGACGGCCGGGACTTCGGCGACAAGAGCGACCCAATGCTCGATTCGCGCGCATACCAAACGCCAGGGCGCGCCCGAATCCACCGGCGCAACCTCCAGGCCCAAGGCTTCGTCCGACTCAGGCAGGTCCACCGACATATTTTTCGAAGGAAGCCCAGACATTCCGCCGCCCTTCCACAACCGTCTCTGTGCAGTAGCTTCGCGGCGCGGTAGCAGATCCAGCATGCCTCATCCGGTCGCACCGGAAGGAGGCGATTCCGTCGCTGAACCGCCACCTTCTCCAACGATCGCTCTCCGGAGCGACCGTTCCAACAACGCCGAGTTTTACCCCAATTTGCCGCAGAATCGCTCCAACATCGTCCAGGCTTCGTCGCCGTATTTCTGCTTCCATTCGGCGTAGAAGCCGTTCTTGCGCAGTGCATCCCGGAACGCTCCGGAGTCCGCGTCGTTGAAGACCATCCCAGCCGCCTTCAGGTTCATCGCGGCCTGCGTGTTCAGCCCGACGATATCGCGGCGCTCATTCATCGCCGCTTCGTTAATGGTATCTGACAGCAGCTTCCGCAAATTCGGCGGCAGTTGCTCCCAGGCACCCTTGTTCACAACGCCATAAAAGCCGTCCCACATGTGGTTGGTTATCGCCACGTGCTTCTGCACTTCATTGAGCTTGCCCGCTTCGATCAATGGCAATGCGTTCTCCTCGCCGTCGACAAGATGAGTCTGCAGCGCGGTATACAGTTCGCTCCAGTTGATCGCCGTCGGCGACGCGCCGAGCGAGGTGAACAGCGAAATCCAGATCGGGGCGACCGGTACGCGGATCTTGAAGCCCTTGAGGTCATCAGGCCCTTTGATCGTGCGCTCGGAACTGGTGATCTGGCGAAAGCCGTTATCCCAGTGCTTGTCCAGGGCGTGCAGGCCCACGCCATCGAGCTGGGCGCGCAGCATGTCGCCCATGGCGCCGTCCATCGCCGCCCACAGATGAGCGTAGTCGACAAAAGCAAAGGGAACATTGTAAAGACCGGTCAACGGCCGCATCACGGACACGATGTTGCCAGATAGCAACATCATTTCCATGGCACCCGAGCGAACCTGCGAGAACATGTCGGTATCGCTACCCAGCTGGCTGTTCGGGAACAGGCGGATCTGCAAACTCCCATCGGAGAGCTGGGCGATTTTTGTCAGTGCTTCCTGCAGGCGGGTATTGCCGACATGCGAGACCGGCAGGGAGTGACCCATCTTGAAGACGAATTTGGCCGGAGCGGCACGCGCCGTGATGATGCCTGGCGCAGCGAGGGCTACCGCGCCAACCGCGGCGCCACCCAACAGCGCGCGGCGATCGATGGAAAACTTTTTCATTCTACGTTCCTCCTGTAAACGGCCCGTCAGTCAGGCCGGAAATGGTACCTGCTCAACTCGCGGGAGAGGGGCATCACCCGGCCAAGGCAGTATTTTGACACCTGCGTCAAAGCGAGCCGCCCAATGGCAAAACAGACCAAGCCGGGGCAAACTTCTTCCTACCTTCGCCCCTGACTTCCATTTCGACCACAGGCAGCTCGCCGACGACCGGCAGGCTCAGCTGACGCCGTCTTGCCCCTTCACGTCGCGCAACTGCAGGCCGGGAATACGCGCGTGGGGACGGCCGCCATTGGTCATCACGAGCGCAACCACAACCTCGTCCGGATGCGGCGCATCATGCACCCGAATTTCCATCGAGTCATAATGCGATGCCACACTCAATGCTTCCGTGTATACCAGCGGGACGTCAATGGAACATCCTTCTCCACCCGACTTCTTGGAAGACGGGATAACGGCACGGCCGCGCCCGAGTGGCACGCGCATACGCTTGCCAAAAGTCGGATGAATCAGCGCGGCGGCATGTTCGAGCTCACCGTCCGCGCCGACGATAGCTGACTTGCCAAAGCTTTTAACGTCGGATTTTGGCAGTACTTCGAATATCCGTTCGGCCAGTAGGACCCCGAGGTCGCCGCCAACCTCGATAAGCGGTGCGAGATCGGCGCCGATTTTGCCGACAAGAGGGTTCTTGATGACAGCAACCGCCGCGACCTTGATCAACGGGGGAGACACTTCAGCTCCGCCCTCGATTCTCTGCTCTTCGATGATCGTCAGCAGCTTACGAATAACGACAGCCATGAACTTTGTTCCTCTCGTCGACGATATACGCTGCCAGCGGCCCGACAGCATTCACAGTTAAGCCCCACGCAATCGGCTCTGTAACCCTAACAAGGTGATTTTAGCAACGACAAACGCACTAAATTCCCCGTTCGGGTCAATGAGGCTCATCTGATACTGGCTGGACGTTCTATCACCAGATGGGAGGGGTTCCGCTCCTCCAGAGCGGATTCCTAGCCAGCCGCTACCTTCTTCACGCCGAGGGCGTCATACCAGGGCGCGTCGAGACTGGGGACGACGAACAGCAGGAACACCGAGGCGATGAGGATCGAACCGCCGCCGATGGCGAGCGCCAGTTGGAAGTTGCCGGTAACCGTGACCAGAACGCCGGTGACGATGGGCGAAACGATGCCGGCGATGGCGCCGATCGCATTGATCAGGCCGCCCACCGAGCCGACGTAGGCTTCGGGAATGACGTCGGTGATGATCGTCCAGATGTGGCCGGCACAGGCGGATTCGGCGGAAATCGCCAGCACCATGAAGAAGATGGCAACCCCGACATTGGCGGTGAAACCGGTGATGATGATCGTGGCCGACAGCAACTGCAGGCCGACCTGAACGGACTTGCGCGCCCGGTTGACGCTCCAGCCCCAGCGGATGAGCGAGTCGGAGAGGAAGCCGACGAAGGGCTGGGCGATGGCCGCCGTGCCAAAGGCGAGCGATGTGTAAAAGCCCATTTCAATGACGGAAAAATGGCGTCCCGTGATCAGATAGCCGGGAATCCAGGTCAGGAACAGCCATTGCAGAAAATCCTGGGTGAACTTGACCACGGTAATACCGATGATTGCCTTGTTCTGTAGAAGGACGCCCCATTTGATCTTTTCCGCCTTCGGTTTTTCGACACCACTGGCCGACGGAGCCCGCGACAGATCCTTGAAGAAGACCACCCAGGCGGCAACCCACACCAGACACACGGTTCCGGTGACGTAGAAGGCGACCCGCCAGCCCCAGCCGGTGATCAGAAACGCCATGACCAGCGGGCACAGGGTCAGCCCGACACGATTGCCCGCCGAGTTGATGCCGACGGCGATGCCGCGTTCCTCGGTGGGAAAGATGCCGCCGATAACCTTGACCGCGCAGGGGAAGTACGGCCCCTCGCCGACGCCGACGCCCAGCCGCATCAGAATGAGATGGGTGGTGTTCTGGGCCAGGCCGGTCAAAGCGGAAAACGCCGACCATATGGTGAAGGAGACGCCCAGAACGACTTTCGAGCCGAACCGATCGGCCAGGACTCCGCCGATGAAGTTGCCGAGCACATACGTAATGAAAAAGGCCGACAGGGCGACGCCCATGACCGCCGCGGTGATGCCGAAATCCTTGATGATGAACGGCACCGCGACCGACAGGCTGGCCCGGTCGAACGAGTTTATGACCGTTGCCGACATCAGGAGCGCGATGACTCCTATCCGGTATTTCAACGTGTTTTCCGAAGGCATGATTCGTTCCATTACATCTTCATGGGGGACGGCCGGTCCGCCGGGAAGGGACGCTACCGCCTCACAGCATGGCCAACGACTGCCGGCGGACCGGCGGCTTGTAGGCGCGGTCGATGTCGGCCAGGTCCGCCGGGCTCAGCACCAGCGCGCCGGCGGCCGCATTCTCGCGCACATGCGCCGCATCGCCGGACTTCGGGATGGAGATGATGCCGGGGTGGCGCAGCGACCAAGCGATGGCGACCTGGGCGGGGGTGACCCCGTGGCGGCCCGCCGCCGTCTTCAGGGCCGGGTTGCGCAGCAGCCGGCCGCCCTGGCCCACCGGCGAATAGGCCATCACCGGAATGCGGTGCGCGGCCTGCCAGGCCAGCAGGTCGAACTCAATGCCGCGATACTCCGGGTTGTAGAGCACCTGGTTGACAGCGCAGTTCTTGCCATCCGGCACGGAAATCAGTTCCGCCATGTCGTCGGCGTCGAAATTGGACACCCCCCAGTGGCGGATCTTGCCCTCCGCCCGCAACTTCTCGAAGGCGGCAACGGTCTCGGCTAATGGGATGCCGCCGCGCCAATGCAGCAGGTAGAGGTCGATCACCTCGGTGCCGAGCCGCTTCAGGCTGCGCGCGCAGGCGGCTGGCACGCCGCTCAGCGAGGCGTTGCGCGGATAGACCTTGGTGACCAGGAACACGCGCTCGCGCAACCCGGCGATCGCCTCGCCAACCACGCGTTCGGAAGCACCGTCGCCGTACATCTCGGCGGTGTCGACCAGGGTGAGGCCGAGTTCGATGCCAAGGCGGATCGCCGCCGCCTCTTGGCTGACCGGGTGTTGGCCCTCGCCGATCTTCCAGGTGCCCTGGCCGAGGGCCGCGACATCCGTCCCGTCGGGCAGCGTGACCGTGCGCATCATTCAGCCCTCTGTTCCGCGAGCCGCAGCAGGCGCAGGAAGTTGCCGCCCCAGAGCAGCCCGAGTTCGCGCGCGCCATAGCCGCGCGCCAGTAGTTCGGCGGTGACGTTGGCGCACTCGCCGGCGTCGTGCCAGCCAACAAAGCCACCACCGCCATCGAAGTCGGACGAGATGCCGACATGTTCGATGCCGATGCGTTTCACCGCATAGTCGATGTGGTTGGCATAGTCGGCCACCGTCACCTCCGCTTCCTTGCCGCCGGCGCGCAGGAAGTGCGGCACCGCCGTCACCTGCACCACGCCGCCGACGTCGCGGAGCGCGTCGAGCTGTTCGTCGTCGAGGTTGCGCGGATGGTCGCACAGGGCGCGGATGCAGGAATGGGTCGAGAGCACCGGCGTGCGCGACAGCATCGCGGCCTGCAGCATGGTGGCCTTCGAGACATGGGCGATATCGACCAGCATGCCGAGCCGGTTCAGTTCCGCGATCGCCTGGCGGCCGAGCGGCGACAGGCCGCCGTGCTCCTCGGCGGCGTCGCCGAGTTGGGGGCGCGGATTGGCGCTGTCGCCGAGCGCGTTGTGACCGTTGTGGGTCAGCGTGAGATAGCGGGCGCCGAGGTCGCGGAAGGCGCGCAGGCCGCCCAGGTCGGTGCCGGTGGCATAGCCGTTCTCGACCGCTGGCACGACGGCGGTGATGCCGTCGCGGTGGGCCTGCTCGATGGCCGCCGCGGTGCCGCAGACCCGCACCGCATCGCCGCCCATCGTGGCGATGGCGGCGAGCATGGCGCTGACGCGCGCGAATGCGGCCTGGTAGCCGGCCTCGGTGCGCAGGCCCTGGGGGGCGTAGGCGGCGAAGCAGGCCCCGGCGAGGTGGCCGCGGCGCATTTTCGGCAGATCGACACGCCGACTGGTGTCGTCCGTAAAAGCCGGGCCATCGGGCCAGGGGATGTCGATGTGGGTGTCGAGGGTGAGCAGGCTGGCGTGCAGCGCGACTGGGTCTGTCATGACCTAACGGTCGCGGTAGGAGGCGCCGGCGTCAAGTCCGTTGCTTTAGGCGCGCGCCGCAGCGCCAGTGCGGCGCCGGCCAGCATCAGCGCCATGCCGAGCGCCTCGACGCCGTCGACATGCTCGCCAAACACCACCATGCCGAGAAACACGGATATCA
>PLTJ01000300.1 GCA_003164455.1 Acetobacteraceae bacterium | reverse complement strand
TATGGGGCTCCCCCCTGGCCTTATCTTCACGCCTCTGGGACTCTGCCCTTGCTACGCCGTCGCGTGGCGGCGGCTGGCGGTGCGCAGTTGGCCGCAGGCCGCCAGGATGTCGCGGCCGCGGGGGGCACGGACCGGCGAGGAGAAGCCGGCGTCGTTGACGATTTTCGCGAACCGGTCGATCGCCCGTGTCGTGCTGGTCTCGTACGGGCTGTCCGGCCAGGGGTTGAACGGAATCAGGTTCACCTTGGCGGGAATGCCGGCGATCAGGCGGATCAGTTCGTGCGCCTCGGCCTCGCTGTCGTTGATGCCCTTCAGCATGACGTATTCGAAGGTGATGCGCCGGGCGTTGCTCGCCGACGGATAGCGCCGGCAGGCCGCGATCAGCTCGCGCAGCGGGTATTTGCGGTTCAGCGGCACGATCTCGTCGCGCAGCTCGTCGCGCACCGCGTGCAGCGACACCGCCAGGTTGACCCCGAGTTCCGCCCCGCAGCGGTCCATCATCGGCACCACGCCGGAGGTGGACAGCGTGATCCGCCGCCGCGACAGCCCGATGCCCTCGTGGTCCATCGCGATCGCCATGGCGGCGGCGACGTTCTCGTAGTTGTAGAGCGGCTCGCCCATGCCCATCAGCACGATGGTGGACAGCAGACGCGGCGTCTCGCCCTTCGGGCTCGGCCATTCGCCGTAGGCGTCGCGCGCCGCCATGAACTGGCCGACGATNNGCGAGGAAATGCAGACGGCGCCGCGATCGGCGTATTTGTCCGGGATATAGACGGTTTCGGCTTCCTGCCCGTCGCGAAAGCGGAACAGCCACTTGCGGGTTTCGTCGCGGCTGGTCTGCATGGTGGCGACGGCGGGGCGGCCGATGACGAAGCGCTCGGCGAGTCTGGCCTGGGTCGGTTTGGCGATCGAGGACATGCGGGCGAAGTCGGTGGCGCCCTGGTAGTAAATCCAGTGCCAGACCTGTTTGGCGCGGAAGTTCGCCTCGCCGGCCTCGGCGAGCACGTCGCGCAGTTCCTCGCGCGACAGCCCCACCAGGTCGCGTCGCCCGTCGGCGGCCTGCGCGGGTGGCGGGGCGAAGCGGGCGGTCTTGGCCAGGATACGGCCCCGTTCGGCCTCATCGAGGTCGAGCGGCTCGCTCATTTCGGTGGACAGGCCTTGTTGATCGCCTCGTAGGCGTGGCCGAAGCCCTTCAGGCTGAAGGTGTCGGTCACGACGGCTTTGCGTGGACCCGGCGAGCGCGCGGTCACCTGTTTGCCGTGCCCCAACGCTATCGCGGCGGCGTGGCCATCGCGGGCGAAGGCACTGCGCCCGGCGACATAGAAGTCCAGCGCGGTCTGGTCCACCTGCACGGCGACGGAGGCGTTGGCCGGGTAGGCAAAGCCGGCGCTGATCGCCACCGCGTCGCGGCCGCTGGGGCGTTGCGTGACCGTGAGCACCACCTCACCGCGGCCGGCGATGGCCGGGGCCGAGTGGCTGGCGCGGACAAAGGCGTAGCAGACGGTCTGTCCAGCCTCGGTATGGGTCGCCGCGGTCCAGTCATCGAAGCTGTTGATCTTCTTCGCCGCGTCGGCTTTTGCCGGCACCGCGGCAGGCTTGTGCGACTGCGCCCACGCCGGGGCAGTGGCAAGCAGCGGAAGAGCAAGAAGGAAAAAGACTGCGCGCATGGCACACACATACGGTCGGCGCTGGTGGCAAACAAGCGCGCCGATCTCATGCCTCCTCATCGGACCGCGCCCGCCAGGTTGGCGGGTGCCGGCGGAATATCGGTTCGCCATGGCCGGGCGCTGGCGGCAGGCCTGTCCCCGCCCCGCCGCTGTGCACCGGCCGCTCGGCGAAGCGGCCATGCTGCAACAGCCGGTCGTAAAGCACCAGGGCGCCGGCCACCGCCAGATTCAGCGCGAATCGGGTCGGAATCCGCACCACGTGCCGGCAGCGCGCCAGCATGGCGGGGGATAGTCCCGACCGCTCCGGTCCGAGGACATAAGCGGCATTCAGGGGGTGGCGAAAGCTCGGCAAAGCGTCGGCGTCATCAAGCAATTCGACCCCCACCAGCACGCAGCGCTCGGGCAGGCTGATGTCGTCGGGCGCGGCGAACCGCCACAGCGGCACGTGCGCCGGCGAATCGGCGGTGTCTGCCGAGCGCCCGGCGCGGGCGTCGAAGCCGGTGCCCACCAGGAAGCAGAACGCCGCGTCGAAGGCGTGCGCCGTGCGCAGCAAGGCGCCGACATTGGCCGACTTGGAGACGCCCTCGGCACCGATGCCGAAATAGCCACGGGTTCTGGCGGGATGCATGGGTCTGCTCTATGCCGCGGGTATGAGCGATGCAACCGACGCCCGCCTGGCCGCCCAGTACGAATCCTACCCGTACCCGCAACGGGACCCGAAGGATGAAAGCAAGCGGTTGATCGTGGGCAGCCCGAGCCATCTGCGCGAGATCGACTGGTGGGTGTTCGGCGCGCGCCGGCCGCGCTCGCGCCCGCTGCGCGCGCTGATTGCCGGCGGCGGCACCGGCGATGCCACCATCATGTTGGCCGCCCACATGGTGCGCTGGGGCCAGCCCGGCACGGTGACGTATCTTGACCGGTCGGCGGCGGCGCTGCGCATCGCCCAGGCCCGCGCCGAGGCTCGCGGCCTGACCAATATCGTCTGGCACCGCGCCTCCCTGCTCGACCTGCCCAGCGCCGGGCTGGAGCCATTCGATTACATCGACTGCTGTGGCGTGCTGCACCATTTGCCCGACCCGGCCGAGGGTCTGGCCGCCCTGCTGTCCGTGCTCGCGCCAGGTGGCGGGCTGGGGCTGATGGTCTATGCGCCGCACGGCCGCACCGGCGTTTACATGGTGCAGGACGCGCTGCGCCTGCTCGCCCCGCCCGACGAGCCGCCAGCAGCCCGGCTGGATACCGCCAAACGGGTCATGCGGCACTTGCCCGCGAGCAACTGGCTGCGCAGCAACCGCAATTTCGCCGATCACCTGACCGGCGGCGATGCCGGGCTGTATGATCTCCTGTTGAACCCACGTGACCGCGCCTTCGACATCCCCGCGCTGCATGCCCTGCTGCATGGCGCCGCGTTGGCGGTGACCGCGCTGATGGAGCCGATGCGCTACGATCCGGCCGCCTACCTGCCGGACCCGAAGCTGCGCGCCCGCACGGCGGCGCTGGACCCGGTTGGCCGCGCCGCGCTGGCGGAAGCGCTGACGGCCAACATGAGCACGCACGTGGCCTATTGCGTGCGCGCCGCCGAACGGGTCGAGCCCGCCGATGCGATGGACGATGCCGCCGTGCCGGTGGCGCGCGAAATGCCGGCCGGGGAAGTGGCGCGTGCCATCCGCCCGGATGGCACGCTGTCATTCCTGTTCGACGGGCTGCGCGTGCCGGTGGCGCTGCCGCCGTTGGCCGCCGCCATCCTGCGCCAGATCGACAACACCCGCGGCCTGGGCGAGATCGCCGCCGCCCTGGCCGAGCGCGGAACCCCCCGCGCCACGTTCAACCGTGCCTGGCGGGAGACCTGGGACAAGCTGTCCGCGCTGAATCGCATCCTGCTCGCCCCGCCGCCGTGACGCTTCGCATAGCCTCTTATTTGCGCGCAATTCCGCCAGCTCGCGGCCCGCTCAAGCTGGCAATGCTCTAGCTCTTTGTTTGATCGCGTGATTCACGCCCTCGGCCGATTCCGATTCGGGCGATCACGCTCTAACGCATCAGCGGAGTCGGCGCCGGGCTGGAGAAGGGCATGGCCGATGGGCGCGAGGGGGCGACCGGCGCGGTGGCAGGCGGGGTCAGCACCGGGGTCGGCGGTGCCAGGTCTTGCTGCTGCACCGGGCCGGGCGCGGCCGCCGCCGGCGCGCCGGTCAGCAGGTAATCGTGCAACGACCGGCGGATCTGGTATTCGAACTCGACGTTCATGTCCGACATCATGTGCTTGATCAGG
Source organism: Acetobacteraceae bacterium (assembly GCA_003164455.1). Lineage (GTDB taxonomy): Bacteria > Pseudomonadota > Alphaproteobacteria > Acetobacterales > Acetobacteraceae > Rhodovastum. The sequence goes on along the minus strand of PLTJ01000300.1, from coordinate 9,799 downwards.
TCGTACAATTCGGCCCGCTCCCCTTCGGAGCTGTCGTCGTCGATATTGCGCGTGCGCAACACCCGCGCCTCGGCATAGCCGCTGCGGGTACCATCCGACGTGCTGATGTCGAGGTGCACGGCGAAGGTGCCTGCGTATTTGTCGCGCGACTGCACGATCGAGGCATCGTCGATGACGAACACCGCCCGTCCCGACGTGCCGGCAGCGAGCAGCCGGTCCTCGGCCATCTTGCGCAGCGCGTCCCCCGGCGGAGTCGGGGCAAGGGAGCCCTGTTCCCGGCGGCCGTTCCCCGGCGTCCAGGAATCGTCGATGTCGATCGACGCCACGTTCAGCTTCAGTCGTGGCAGGTAGTCCCAGATCAACGGCGTGAAGCTGGTTGGGGCCGGCGACCCGCCGCAGGCCGTCAGCAACGCTGGCAGACACAACGACAAGGCCGTCAGCGCGGCACGTCGTGACACCCGGTTAGCAGTCATGGTGGCTCCGTCCGGTCTGGTGGCGTTTTGCGCCGGCACCCTGCGCACGCCGTGCCTGCAGGTCAACCGGGAGAAGCAAGGCCGGGGTCCTGTCCTGGCCTTGCCGCTCCCGGTTGGCCGTCGCCGCGCACGTCCGCACGGGCAAAATGAAAGTCGAAATTGCAGAACTCGCACGTCATAACGATGTCGCCGTCCACCGTCATGTGGTCGAGATCATCGCTGGCGAACCCTTCCAGGATGCCGGACAGGCGCTGGCGTGAGCAGCGGCAACCATAGGCCAGCGCGCGCGGCCGGTCGGCGGCCACGCCCTCGCTGTGAAACAGGTTGAACAGCAGCCGGTCCGGCGCCAGGGCGTCGTCAAGCAGTTCCGCGTCCGTCACCGTGGCGGCGAGAAGGGTGGCGGTGTGCCAGCTTTCCTCCGGCGCCGCCGCGTTCAGGTCGGGGGCGATCGCACTGCCCCCGGCGATCTTTTCCAGCACCAGCGCAGATGCGCGCCAGCCCGCCGGCGTGTGCGCGCAGACCAGGCGCAGCCACACGCGGAACTGCTCGCTGGTGGCGAAATAGTGCAGCGCGACATCCGCCAGGCTGTCGCCGGTAAGGCTGACAATGCCCTGGTGGCGTTCCATCTCGGGACCCTGGTCGACGGTGAAAGCCATGGTGCCCATACCGAGCAGCCGCCCGGCTGAGGGCGCCTCGTCCTCGGCCAGCACCGCCGCCAGCCGTTCCGGCTCGACGCGGGCATAGCCACGCAGCGCGCCATCATGGGTGCAATCGGCCACCAGCATGCCGACCGGCCCGTCGCCCTTGGCCTGCAGGCTGAAGCTGCCGCGGAATTTCAGCGCCGAGGCCAGCACGGCGGCCAGCGCGAGCGCCTCGCCGCACAGGCGGGTCACCGCCGGGTGGCGGTCATGGCGGGTCAGCAGCGCATCGGCGAGCGGGCCAAGTCGCACCAGCCGCCCGCGCACAGGCCGCTGCGGCAGATGGAACGGCGTGACGCCGTGCGGCACGACGAGGTCGGGCACAGCCGGGCGCCCGGCGTCGAGGAAGGCGGGGGTGTCGGTCATCGGCGACGCTTTAGCCGCGTTAACCGACACCCGCAAACGTCACGCCGCGGCCGACACCGCGCGACCCCGATCATCGTCGGCGGTGACGATCCAGGTGGGTCGGCTCGCCACTACGTGAAGGTCGAGCTCAACCGGGGCGTCGGGCGCCAAACCGGCCGGAACCTCCAACCGGGCGTGGCCGTCCGTCCACCGCCAGCACCACCGGCCATCCTGTTCGAGCGCATGGAAACCGGCGTTGTCGGGCAGCCCGTCGAGCGCAACCTCGTGCGGCTCGCCATGCTGACGGAAGGTGATCCGGGCGAGCATCACCCCGAGCCGTCTTCCATCCTCGTAAACGTCGGCCATTTCGCCCGGAATCGCCGAGCGCGAGGCGATGACGATCGCGGCGGCATCAGCGGGCAGGGTGAAGCGATAGACCCCGTCGGCGACCGCCGTCGGCCACAGCGACTCGCCGCCGACGACCAGATGCAGATCCGGCTCCCCGGTGATGGCGAAACCCAGCCCGCGTGCGCGGTCCAGCAGGTAGCTGCGGGCCGCCTCCAGTTCCGCCCCCGCCACCACCAGCCTGGCGCAGCTCTCGCGTTCCCACACCTTGAGCGCGAAATCGGCGTGCATCATGGTGGCGCCGCCGCCGTTGGCGAAGGCGCCGCGGTTGCCGGTATCGAGATAGCTCTCGCAGGCCAGCCCCTCGGCCAGCAGCACGTCGTGATGGTCGAGTTCGACGTGCCAGTATGTCACCCGCGATGCCGCTTCCTGCACGACGGTGGCACCGTTCAGAAGGTAGCGGACCGGGATCAGCACGCCGTCGACGAACACCGCGTGGTCGGGCGAGAGCAGCAGGTCGCCGCTCGGCTGGCCGGAGCCGAAGGCATGCGCCGCCACCCGCACCGGCATCACGTCCCGCGGATGCGGATGACGGGCGCAATCAACCGTGCGATGGCCAAGCCAGAGCACCGGTGCGGTGCCGCCGCGCGCCAGCCGCACCTGGTCGCCGACGCGGAGTTGCTCGACCGCCACCTCGCCGCGTGTGGTGGCGACACGCGTTCCGGCGGCGAAGCACGGCGCCGTGTCGTTGACGATATCCGTCCCACCGAAGCCATCGATCTGCGTGCTGAAGGAACCCTGGGCATAGGCCCCGACGAAGTTCAGGCCGGCGATCAGGGTCGCGCCGTTGGTGACGCTCAGCACCCCGCTGTTGCTAGATTCCTGGTCCCAGGTCAGCGTCACGCCGGCCTGGTTCTGGCCCGTCAGGTCGATCGTGTTGCCGGCGTAGAAGTGCTCGATACTGGCCTGCATCGGGAACGGCAAAGAGCCCGTGGTCGTCATCACCAGCGTATCCAGCGTGCCCGCGCTGAACACGATCGTGTCCGTGCTGGCGACGGGGCCGATCTCCAGCGTCGCCCCGGCCGCGATGGCCAGCGTGCCGCTGCCGCTGATGCCGCCCATGACCTTCAGCAGGTTGGCGCTGCCCGGCACCGTGGCCTCGATCAGGCCATTGTCGATGATGGACCCGATGGTCCCGATGGTGCCGCCGCCGCTCAGCACGCCGTCGCTGCCGAGCAGGATGTCGCCGGGGGCGCCGGTGGGGATTCCGACGGATCCGAGAACCAGCTCCGAGGAGCTGTCCATCGAGACGCTCGAGCCCGTCCACAGGGCCAGGCCACCGAGCTGCGCCTGCGAGTCGTTCGTCAGCGACAGCGCCCCGCTTTCGTTGCTCCCGGCCAGCGCGCCTCCTTGCAGCGTGTCGCCGAGATAGAGGGTGCCGGTGGCGTGCAGGCTGCCGCCGTTGGCGACGATGATGCTGCTGTTGCCGGTCAGCGTGGTGGTGTTGCCGACCACGATGCTGCCGGTCACCGAAACCAGCGCGTCGCCGACGACGCCCCCGCCGTCGATGGTCACCTGACCGGTGCCGTTGGCCGCGAGCGCACCGGCCAGCGGGCTGCCGCCCACGTCCAGCTCCCTGCTGACGCTGACCGTGCCGCCCTGACCCACCCGCAACAGCCCGAAGCTGTTCAGCCCGACCGCCAGGGCCGTGGCGCTGAACTGTGCGTCCACATCGCCCGAACCGCCGACCGCCAGCGTGCCGGCCCAGGCATTGCCGACCACCGCCGACCATGGCACGCCGCTCCCGGCCATATCGTCGATGACGGAGGCATTCGACCCAACGGTGAGCGTTCCGCTGTTGGTCTGGCCGATGCTGATCGGCCCGGGGACGATGAGGCTCGCGCCGCCACCCGCCACCGTCACCGTGCTGGCGGACCCCGACGGCGTGCCATCGCCGACGATCAGCTGATAGCTGGTGCCGGTGTAGCCGGCGAACGCCATCGTGCCGTTGTTGTCGATGTTGAGCGCGGCATTGCCGATTTCGGCGGTGCCGGTGTTATCGAACGACAGCAGGCCGCCGTAACTGATCTGCGCGTTGCCGCTGGCCAGATCGAAGGCCGGCCCGCCCGATCTGGCCAGGCTGACCGTGCCGCTGTTGCTGATGTCGATCGACGAAGCCTGCGTCAGCGTCGGGTTGCTGACAACCCACAGCCCCGACGCTGCCACCTGCCCGCCAAAGACGTCCAGCGTGCCACTGGCTCCCGAGGTGCCGGCATTATTCCCCACCCCGGAGCCGCCCAGGAGGATGTCGCCAGCCGCCACCGACAGACTGCCGCCGCTGTTGATTTCGGCGATGCCGTAGCCGTTGTCGCCGATCACCAGGTTGCCGGCCTGCACCGAGAACAGCGATTCCGCCGTGCCGTTGCCCGACACCTGGAGCGTGCCGTGGGAATCCACCGTGCCGGCGTTATCCCAGCCCAGTATGGCACCGGAGTTCGCCGAGCCGGTGCCGCTGTTGGCGACGACCACCGTGCCGCCATTGCTGACGTTCACCTGGCCGGAGCCGTACAGGCCGATGACCAGCGGGCCGCCACCGGTGTTCAGCAGCGAGCCGACGCCGTCCACGTTGACCTGGCCGGAAGCGCTCTGGTTGCTCGACCCGCCTTCGCCGATCACCATGACGAAGTTGTTGTTGGGCGTCGTGACGGGACCGAGCTGCACCGTGCCGCCGCTTTGGATGTCGAGCTGGCCGCTGCCGTTCAGGCCCACCATCAGCGCCGGGATGGAAACCGAGTGTGTGGTGTAGATCGTGCTGGTGCCGACGAGGATGCCGTCCGGCCGCGCCGCGCCGGTGGGGTCGATGTTCCACACCGCCCCGTTGCTCACCGTCGCTTGGCCCATGGAGGTTTGGGTCACGCCGAGAATGGCATAAGACGCGTCGGTCAGCGTCGCGCCCTGGTCCACCGACAACTGGCCATCGCCGCCGCTGGAAATCGACGTCACGAAAGAGCCGTTCACGCCGGGATAGCCGCCGCCGACGAGCATCGCGCCCGAATAGGGGGTGCTGGCATCGCCGCCCGCGTCCGTCCACTGCGTGTCCGGACCGCTGATCGAGAGCGAACTCTCCCCTTCCAGGGTCGCGGCGAAGGTTTCGCCGCCGATCTGGGTATAGGTGTCGGTGATGGTGGAACCGGAGTATACTTGCAGGCCGGCCGGGTCCTGCTCGCCGATCTGCGTTGCTCCGAGTGCGGTGAGCGTGCCGCCGCTGATGGTGCCCTGACTCTCGATTTCGAGGCCCTGGTTCCCGATACTCGCAGCAAAGGGGGGTAAACCGGACAGATAGATCGATCCGCCCGCCCCCAACGTGAAGTCGCCGGAAACCTGAGAGAAACGATCCGCCGTCAAGGTGCCGTGAGCGATGATATCGACGGTGCCGTTGGTCTCATCGAACACGCCGCCGTTGGCGCCGGCCGGGGCCGCCAGTGTCAGCGCCGCACCGATCTCCAACGTGCCGAAGGGGTTGTCGAACACGACCGACCCGGCTGTCTCGGCGGTGCTGACCGTGACGAGAAATTGCTGGGCGCCCTCCTCGGTGCCGATGTCGCCCGGGTTCAGGGCGTTGAGTTGGGCGTCGGTAAATGAGATCTGGGCGGCCTGGTACTGGCCGGGCACGCCGCCCGAGCCTTCCCCGCCGGTCCACATCGACGGGTCGCTCCAGTCTTCCGTGCCGCCGATCGTCCCAGCGTTCCAGGTGGCCACGACGCCGTCGACCGTGCCGCCGCCCGCCAGGGTCGCCGATTGCATCGTGATCTTCGTGCCGCCGCTGCCATCGGGGGCGAGCACGAAATTGCTGGTGAAGCTGTCGGTGGCGACGTCACCGGTGCCGTCGGCGTAGACCCCGCCGGCAATGCGCAGCAGGCCGATCAGCGTGCCGCTGTTGAACAGTTCCATCACGCCGTCGCCGTATGTCAGCGTGCCGGTGGTGTAGCTGTAGATCAGATTGGTCGATGACAGCCCAACCAGGTCGATGGTGTCGCCCAGCCGGAAGCCATCGATATGGGCCTTGGTATTGGCCAGCACCGTCGTGTTGCTGGAGTAGGACAACGTGCCGGTGGCATCGATGCGCAGCGTCCCGTCGCCGTCGCCGAACACCACCGACTGGCCGCCGCCGATCTTGGTGTCCAACTCGAGCGTGGCGCCGTCTGCGCCGCCGATCACCGCGAACTCACCACTGCTGGTAGCCACCGGGGCGGTGATCTTGATCAGCGAGGCCGCGGTTCCGCCGTAGTCCAGGTTGAATGCGTCATTGGCGAACACGTCGGCGGTGCCGCTGCTCTCCACGAGCAGCGTGCCGCCGGCCACAATAAACCCGCTTTCGTTATCGTACGTGCCGGGGTTCGAGCCGTCCGGCTGAATATCCAGCGTCGCCGACCCGCCGGTCGAGTCGAACCAGATCATGCCGTTGTTGGTCACCGTGCCATAGGCGTTGATCAGCAACGACGCATCACTGCCGGTCTCGTAGAACTTGGTCTGGTTGCCGCCGCCGCCGTTCGGGTCGATCACCATGCTGCCCGCTGTGCTGCCGGTGAGATCCAGCGTGTCACCGCTGGCGAAGGCGAAGCTGGCGTCGTTAACGCTGGTGTCGGTCAGGTTCAGCGTGTCGCTGGTGCCGAAAGTGTCGATATCGCCGGTTATGGTACTGCCGGTGGTGATGGTGCCGTCGGTGGTGGCGGGGGTGCCGGCAATGTTCCAGACCACGCCCGACCCGACCGTCACGGTGTTGTTGTTGTCCGTCACCTCGGTGAAGTTGATCGTGGTGGACGGTCCGCTCACGCCGAGGGTGGAGTCGCTGAGCGTGCCACCATTGGCGTTCAGCGTTTTGCCGCCCGGCACGACGATGGTGTCGCCGGGCTGCGGGGGTCCGCTGGCGGGGGACCAGTTCGCGGCCACCGAAGCGTCGTTGTCGCTGCTGCCGCCGATCCAGGTATACGTCGTGTCGCTCATGATGTCAGTGCCCCCACTGCCGTCCGACGCAAGCAAGAAAGACGTATCGTTGTAGTTTAGTCCCTGATCGAGTTGAAGGTCAAGCGTGGGCGCGCCGAGGCCGGTGATTTGCAGGACGTTGCCAGCCCCAAGTGTGGCCTGGCCGCCTGACGTGTAGGCTTCGTCGGCCAGATCGATGGTGGCCGCCGCCAGGAAGCCGGAGATGGGGGCGCTCGGCATGGCGGTGCCGTCGATCTCCAGCCGGGCGCCGCTGCCGGCCAACGTGATCCCGCCGCTGGTCACCGCGCCGCTGCGCAACACGGCGGTGCCGCCGGCACTGAGCATGATGCCCACGGCCGTGCCGCCGGATGACACATACTCGGTAGCCGCCGCTGCTCACGGTGGTGGCGCTGGCCGTGCCGCCGGAGTACACATACTCGTCGCCGTCGCCAAGCACGGTGGTACCGCTGGCGGTGCCGCCGGAGAACACATAGTCGCCGCCGCCGCTGCTCACAGTCGTGCCGCTGGCCGTGCCGGCGGACACATACTCGTAGCCGCCGCCGCTCACAGTGGCGCTGATGGCCATGCCGCCGGACTGCACAATCTCTTCGCCGCCGCTGCCCACAATGGTGCCGCTGGCGGTGCCACTGAAATACACGTTGTCCTGGCCGCCGTTGCCCACGACGGTGCCCCCGACGCTGCCACCGGAGTACACATACTCCCGACCTCCGGCGCTCACGATGGTGCCGGTGGCCGTGCCGCCGGAGGACACCCACTCGATAGCCTTCCGGTCCACCGTCGTGCCGCTGGTCCCGCCGCCCAAGTACACATACGCTTGGCCGCCGCTGCTCAGGGTGGTGCCGCTGGTTGTGCCATACACATCCTCTGCGCCGCCGCGGTTCACGATGGTGCCGACGGCTGTGCCGCCGGAGGACACAACCTCGGAGCCGCCGTTGCTCACCGTGGTGAAGCTGGCCACGCCATTGTCGAGTTCGGTCCCGCCACTCAAAATTGTGCCGCTGACCGTTCCGCCAGACCAGACAACCTGAGTGCCGGAACTGTTCACCACGGTGTCGATCGCCGTGCCGCCGCTTAACACCTGCACCTGGCCGGCGGAGCCTACCGTCAAGCCGGTGCTGGTCACTCCGGAGGTTACATAGGTCGTCATCGGTTTCTCCTCCTCAGCGGGTGGCGTGCGCGGTGCCGTCCGGTGCAGCGGCGTGGCGGCCGAAGCCCGGAATGCGTTCGATGGTCTGGCGCACCTGTCCCGGCGTGATCAGCCGTGTGCACTCGAACTGGCGCGGCGTGCCGGCGTGGCGCGGGCACCAGAGAAAATCCTTGTGGTCGAACCGCAGTTTCGGGTCGTTCCAACAACTGTTGCAGGCATGCCAGTTGATCACCCGATAGGGCGTGGCGAACTCGTTGGTCGGGTGGGTGAAGCCACTGATCACCACCGCCGGCGTGCCCACCGCCCAGGCCAGCCAGGCCAGCCCGCTCGACAGTCCGACGAAGAAGCTCGCGTGGCGCAGCCAGCGTGCCCGCTCGGCCAGCGGCCGGTCGCCGGTCTCGTCCTCCGCCCCGTGCGGAATGTGCGTCCACACCAGCCCGCTGCCGTGCACCGGCTTCTGGTCAATGCACACCACGCGATAGCCACTGGCCCCAAGAAAACCCACTACCTCGCGCCAGCCGTTCGGGTTGTTCCAGAACTTGCACTGGGTCGAACTCTGCACGGCGATGCACACGTACGGCTCGGCGATCGGCGGACCGTCGTCGGCAAAGGTGATGCGCGGCGCCACTTCCGTGGGATCGACGCCGAGGATGTAGCCGGCGGTGCGGTGCAACCCGACCAGGCGGAAGTCGGTGGGCTGCCAGATGCACTCCGTATCGTCGAAGAACAGGCCGACGCAGTAACTGGCATAGAACTGCTCCGCCCGCACCTCCTCGTGCGTCACGAAAGTAATGTCCGGGTAGGCGTCGCGGAACAGCGGGATCAGCAGTGCCGACATCGCGCAGGTCAGCCGGCAGCGGTGGCGCTGCTGGAATTTCACCGCATAGGGGAACCAGCCCAGCGTGTCGCCCAGCGTGCCGACCGGAAACTGGATCAGCACGTCGCGGCCCTCGGCGTCATAGTCGTGGCGGAAGACGGACTCGCCGTGGTCCCAGACCTCGATGCGGAAACGGATGAACCAGCGCTTGGCGCTGTTGACGAAGGCGCCCTTGTTTTCCGACTCGAACAGGATATTGCCGGTATCGAGGTCGCGCAGGCAGATCCGCCAGTCGCCTTCCGGCAGGACGACCCGGCAGCCCAGGTTGAAGTCGAAACGGATACCCTTGGGACCGGACTGCGTCGGCTGCGCGGCCGCTGGCGGGTAGGCTTGGCGTACGGGACCGGCCGGCGACTCGGCGCTCCCCCCCGGCGCGGACGGCTCAGCCGGTCCCGTACGCAACCCGGCGGAACTGTCTATCGGCTGATCAGCCTCGGGAACGATTGGAACACATGCCGACATATCGCACCGATACCCTATCGAAGCGTATTACTCCATATCGCAGTAATGAAAACGGTGCCAGTACGTTCCGGGAGTCGGTTCCGGTTTTGTTGCGGCGCCTCATCGCGCGACAGCGTGCGCCGACGACCTGCCGGGAAGTCGGGGGGCGGCAATGCCCCATAAGCGCGAAGACAAGGCGAGGGCGCTGCCCCATAGGCGCCAACTTTAGTGTTGGCGACGCGGCATGGGGTATGATTCATAGCGAGGATGCAAAACGCAGCCACGCTGACGTCGTACTGGGCTGAAGTGGTTTCGAAGGTGTCGGGACTGATTGACCTGGACGCCACGGCCCTGGCCATGCGGGCGTTGATCCGCAGACGTGAGATCCGCAGCGGTGAGATGCTGCTTCGGCTGGCGCTAGCCTACGGACCCGGGGGGTTGTCTCTGCGCGCCTCTGCCGCGTGGGCGG
>PLTJ01000410.1 GCA_003164455.1 Acetobacteraceae bacterium | reverse complement strand
GGAAGTGACCCTCAGGGTAGCGGCGAACTGAAAAGAAGCAAGGCGCGCACCGGGCCGGCGCCTGTTCTTTGGTAGAGAGAAACACCATCAAGCAGCGTGCCGACCAGCTTCTGATGGATCGCGGCCTGGTCGAGTCCCGCAGCCGTGCCCAGGCGCTTATCCTCGCCGGCCGGCTGTTCTCCGGCGAACGGCGCATCGACAAACCCGGCCAGCTTCTCGCCGCGGATCAGCCGCTCGAGCTGCGCGGGCAGGACCATTCCTGGGTATCGCGCGGCGGCCTCAAACTCGTGCGCGCACTCGATCAGTTTTCGCTCGATCCAACCGGCCGGGTCTGTCTCGACATCGGCGCTTCCACCGGGGGCTTCACCGACGTGCTGCTGGCACGCGGCGCCGCGAGGGTGCATGCGGTCGATGTCGGCCACGGCCAACTGGCCTGGAAACTGCGCACCGACTCCCGCGTCGTGGTGCACGAGCGCACCAATGCTCGTTATCTCGATATCCAAACAATCGGTGAGCCGGCCGGCGTGCTGGTTTGCGACGCCAGTTTCATCGGTCTGTCCACGCTGCTGCCGGCGCCGTTGGCACTGTGCGCCCCCGGCGCCTGGGCGGTGGCACTGATAAAGCCGCAATTCGAGGCCGGCCCCGCCCTGGTGGGCAAGGGCGGGGTGGTGCGCGATCCGGCGGTGCATGCGGCGGTCTGCGCCCGTATCCGCGACTGGTGGTCGGGACTGGCTGGCTGGCAGGTGCTGGGCATCGTTGAGAGCCCCATTACCGGCCCGCAAGGCAACCACGAGTTCCTCATCGCCGCGACGAACGCATGAAATACGTCATCACGGACAGGGGCGAAGTCGCCGTTGGGGGCAGCTTTCATTTCCAGATGGCGAAGGGGCTCGAGGGGCAAGTGATCGCCGCCGGGCACTACCGGTTGGTCGATGGCGGCCGGCATGTCGAGGTGTTCGGGGGAAGCTACGCGTTTCACCTACAGGCCATGCCGGGAGACGCATGTGTCATTGCCAGGCACCTGGGCCTGTAACGCGGTCCCGCTTTTTCGCTAATAATCGTACAGCACCTGGAGCACGGCGAGCCACGGATAGCGGGTATCCACCACAATGTCGCCCGGTGCCGCCAGACGTCCGTCCGCCGTGGTCGGCACGTGCGTCAGTGTCACCGCGTCGTCGACGTTGCCACCGATCACGCTGAGCGTCTCGCCGGTGGCCACCACGATGGCGCAATGCGCGGCAAACCCCTTCCGGGTCGGCAAGTTCTCGAAGCGCAGCCGCGCCGCCGTGCCCCGACCCGTACAAATCAAATCGCCGACCTTCGGCGCGTAGGCGTCGGGCCGCTCCGCCACCACCGCCCACCCCGTCGTCTCGTTCAGCGACATCTGCCGGGCGATGTTGATGTAGGCATAGTGCCCCGGCGAATACGGGAAGCGGTTGCCGGCGCCGGCGATGCGCATGACATAGGAAATGAAGGCGGCCGACCAGGCGTAGTCGCCGTCCCGTTTCGCCGGGAACACGGTGCCGTTCTCGTCGTGCATGCCGGTCCAGGCGCCCTCCGGCCGGTCGGCATTCTGGCCGACCCACCAGTATTCGCCGACGCGCTGCCACAGCCCAGCCATCCTCTCGGGCTTGTCCTCCGGCCGTGGGGTTGGGCGCGTGTCTGGCGGGTCGTCGTCCACGGGCTGGCCGAACAGCCGCCATTCGCGCAGCGCGATCGCTACCGCATCGGCGCGGGTGAACGGCTCATAGGGCTTGCGGGCGAACTCCGGCACATGGCCCTGGCGGTCGGCCGTGGGCCCGGGGGCGGGGGGGACGGGGGGAGCGGCACACCCGGCGAGCAGGGCCGCAACGATGAAGACCACGCGGAGAGCGCGCGACTCTCGAGTCGGATGAGCGAGCATGGCCGCGGGATATACAAGCTGGCGGCGGCCTTGGCAGATGCCGGTTTGTCGGTGGGGCTCTGCGCTTGGCGCCGCCTACCGGCGCAGCGTTGAATCGAGCGGGGCGCAATTGTGGCCGCCGCGCATGAGGCAATCCTCGGTGCGGTCGGCGTCGCGCAGCACCCGCGATATCCAGAATCCGGCCACGACGAGCGCCACGACAACCAGCAGGGCGAGCAGGGCGTTACGGTTCGATGGCGGTTCTTCGTCCATGCCTGCATTGACACCGGGGTTGCTGCCCGCTCAGTTGAACCCATGCGACGTGCTGGAGCAATCGCGAGTCTGGTTCTGGCCGGCCTGCTGCTGGCCGGGGCGGCGCGTGCGGCCGACCGCTATTTCCAGACCAGTGACGGGGTGCGCCTGCACTATGTCGAGGTGGGGCGTGGCCGCACCATCGTCATGGTGCCGGGCTGGACCATGCCGGCCTGGATTTTCGACCAGCAGATCCGCACCTTCTCGCGGAGCTGGCGCGTGGTGGCCTTCGACCCGCGCGCGCAGGGCGGCAGCGAGGTCGCGCCGAGCGGCTACGACCCCTGGCGGCGCGGCCAGGACATCGCCGAGCTGATCGACCGGCTCGGTCCCGACCCGGTGCTGCTGATGGGCTGGTCGCTCGGCGTGCTGGACAGCCTGGCCTATGTCAACGCGCACGGTGACCGCCGCCTCGCCGGCCTGGTGCTGGTGGACAACTCGGTCGGCGAGGAGCCGGCGCCGATCGCCCCGGCCCGTCCGGCCCGGCCCGGCCCGAAGCTGTCCTACGCCGAGAAGATGCATCGCTTCGTTGCCGGCATGTTCGCCCATCCGCAGCCGCGCCCCTGGCTCGATCAGCTGACCGAGGCCTGCCTGCGCACGCCGCCCACCGCCGCCTCGGCGTTGCTCGCCTATCCGGTGCCGCGGAGTTTCTGGAAGGAGGCGGTCTATGCCACCGACCGACCGTTGCTCTACGTGGTGCGGCCGAGGTGGGCGGGGCAGGCGGCCAACCTCGCCGCCCACCGCCCGAACACCGAGACGGTGATCATGCAGGGGGTCGGCCATGCGCTGTTCGTTGATGACCCGCAGCGCTTCGACGGAGTGGTGGAGGCGTTCATCCATCGCCTGATCTGGCCGTGAGGCGGCGGGCGACACTCGCCACACTGGCGCCGCTGTTCTTGGTGTCGCTGGCCACGGTGGGGTTCGAGATCGCGCTGACCCGGTATTTCGCCGTCGCAAAATGGTCGGAATACGGCTACTGGGTGATTTCCATCGTGCTCGCCGGCTTCGCCCTCAGCGGCGTGGTGATGGCCCTGGCGCGTGACATTTTTGCCCGCCATGGCCGCGCGCTGCTGGCCGGCCTTCCGGTGGCGCTCATTCTCGCCGCCGCCGGCGGCTACCATCTGGTCACCATAAACCCGTTCAACCCGCTGCAATTGCAGAATCCGGCGACGTTCGCCGTGCAACTGGTCAACATCGCCGGCTACTACGCCGTTCTGCTGCCGTTCTTTTTCCTCTCCGGGCTCTACATCAGCCTCAACTTCGTGCTGAACGACGAGGATATCGGCCGCGTTTATGGTTTTGATCTTACCGGCGCCGGCACGGGCGCCCTGGCGGTGCTGGGGCTGATGAGCCTGGTGCACCCGTTCGCACTGGTGCCCTGCCTGCTGGCGCCGCTGGCGGTTTCCGCGGTTTTCGCGCCGGTGCGGCGGCCCGCCGCGGTGACGCTGGCGCTGCTGGCGCTGGTCGGCGGGGAGGCGCTGCTGCTGCTGGACGACAGGGCGGAAATAAACGATTTCAAGGCGATCTACGCGCCGCTCCACGTGCCCGCCAGCCGGGTGGCGGCACAACGCGACTCACCGCGCGGCTTCTATGCGCTGCTCGACGATTTCACCGAGCGGGTGGACACCGACATTTCCAACAATGCCGGTATGCTCGGCCTGCCCGATCCGCCGCAGAGTTTCGGACTTTACCGCGATGGCAACCGGTTGGCGGCCCTTCCCAAGGGGCAGGCGGAAGCCGGCTATGCCGGAGCGACCCTGGCGGCGCTGCCCTACGTGCTGCGCCCGCACGCCCGGGTGCTGCTGGTCGGCGCCTCCGGGGGTTTCCGGATTGCCGAGGCGCGCGCGCTTGGTGCCGCTGACCTGCTGGTGCTGGAACCCGAGCCGGTGCTGCTCGGCGCGCTGCGCGACGGGTTTGGGCCATCGCCGCCCTACGCCCTGCCGTCCGGCGTGCGGCTGTCCCGTGCCGGCCCGATCGCCGCCACGCGGCGCGGCGGTGGCTGGGACATCATCGACCTTTCGTCGGATTTTCTCGACGAGGCCGAGGCCAATACCAGTGCCTTCGCCGCCGAGGCGATCGCCGGCTATCTGCGGGCCCTGGCGCCGGGCGGCATCGTCTCCATCCCGGTCTCCATCCGCGAGTTTCCGGCCTACGCCGTGCGCATGCTGGCAACCGTGCGATCCGGGTTGCGCATGACGGGGGTGGCCGATCCACCGGCGCATGTGCTGGTGATCCGATCCGCCTGGAACGTACGTATCCTGGTGTCGAACGTCCCCTTCGGCGCCGACCGGATCGCGGCGGCAAAACACTTTGGCGACGAATTGTCCTTCGACATAAGCTTTTTCCCGGGCATCGACGTCGCCGCGGCAAGAGCGAACATTTACAACGATTTGCCGGCGGTTTCCTTCGAGGCGGGCGCGGTCACCTCGGACGAGGGGCTGCACGATGCCATCGCCGACGAGGCTTTGGGTGTGCTGGAGGGGCAGCCCACCGCATCCGGGGCGGCTTTCGACCTTTCGCCCATCACCTATGACCGGCCGTCGTTCTATTCGGTGCTGCGGCTGTCCCGGCTCGGCACCATCCTCAACCGCATCGAGTTGCTGCCGCAGGCCGAGCTTGGGCCGCTGGTGAACCTGGCGGTGCTGGCCCAGGCCGTGGTGGTGGCGCTGCTGCTGCTGGCCGTGCCGTTGCTGGGGGGTCGGCGGTTCCGTGCCGGCGGTCCCGGGGCGCTGCGATCCGCCGCCTACTTCGCCGCCCTCGGGGTCGGATTTCTTGCCATCGAGATGGTTATGATCGAGCGGGCCAGCTTCTACCTCAACGATCGCACCACCGGGTTTGCCCTCGTGCTGAGCGGCATGCTGGTGTTTTCCGGGCTGGGCAGCATGTTGGCCGGGCGGTTTGAGGGGCGCGAACGGCGCGGCGTCGTGCTGGCCGGGCTGCTGGTGGTGGCCTGGTGCGCACTGCTGCTGGCCGGGTTGCAGGACTTTTTCCTCGCTACGCTCGATCTGCCCTTGGTGGCGCGGGCCGGGATCGTGTTGGTGTTGCTGGCGCCGGTGTCGGTGGCGCTCGGCCTGCCGTTCCCGCTGGGTCTGTCGCGCATGGGCCATAGCGGCTTCCTGCCCTGGGCCTGGGGGCTGAACGGCGCGTTCAGCGTGGTGGCGACGCCGCTGGCCACCCTGATCGCCACCAAAGTGGGCTACGACGGGGTTCTGTTGCTGGCGCTTGTGCTGTATGGGTGCGCTGTCGTTTCATTCCCTCCTATGCGGAAGAACCTGCCGTGGCCGGATACCGGATCAGCCTGAACCGCCGTGGCTTCGTCGGGGGCGCGGCCTGCGCCCTGCTGGCGGGGCCCGCCGCCGCCGAGTCCGTGCCCTGGACGCGGCAGGCCTACATGGACGCGATGGCCGCGTCCGGCCGCCGGGTGGACCTGACCGAGGCGCAGTTCCAGGCCATCCAGGGCCGCAAGCCGGCGG
This sequence comes from Acetobacteraceae bacterium, assembly GCA_003164455.1. Lineage (GTDB taxonomy): Bacteria > Pseudomonadota > Alphaproteobacteria > Acetobacterales > Acetobacteraceae > Rhodovastum. Next base: position 42 of record PLTJ01000410.1, on the reverse strand, counting down.
CGATGAAGCTCATCGCGAGCTACCTCAAGGAGCACCTGGGCA
>PLTJ01000263.1:23150-23318 GCA_003164455.1 Acetobacteraceae bacterium | reverse complement strand
TGGCCTGCGCCCCGGCACTGTCGGAAATGTCCGCCGTTGTCAGGTTGACCATCAGCAATCGCCCGTCGGTATCGACCGCGATGTGGCGCTTGCGGCCGACAATCTTCTTGTTGGCGTCGTAGCCTCGCGCCTTGGCGTGCGGAGCTTTGACGGTCTGGCTGTCGAGCA
>PLTJ01000263.1:0-23065 GCA_003164455.1 Acetobacteraceae bacterium | reverse complement strand
GTCAGTCGGATACCGCTTGGTCTTGTGGGCAATGTCGGCCATCCAGCCACGGGTCTCTCGGGTCCACATCCCGAGCTTGAATCATCCCGCCCCGAGCCGCCACAACCATTCTCAAACGGTCTCTAAGATACAAGAGCAGCGCCCTGGTCTTGCTTTCTTTCTCCTACTCAGGCGCTCAGCCCGCTCAAGGGCCGTTGCGGGTGGACCAGGAGCCACAGCACCGCGCCGGCGCCGCCCGCCAGTGCGATGCCGAGCAGCGCGCCTTCCCAGCCGCCGGTCCACTCCACCAGGTAGGCGGTGAACACCGGGTCGACGAAGGCCACCGAATTACCCCAGCAGTTCGCCCTGCCCGAGACCACGCCGGTAGCGCTGCGTCCCAGGTCCTGGGTTGCCGACCAGATCGACGCCTGGACCAAGCCGATGGCGCCCAGCGACACGCACAGCAGCGCCATCATCGCCACCACGTCGGCGGCGCGCGAGGCGGCGATCAGGGCCGCGGCGCTGACGACGAAGCCGACCATCGCCGCCGGTACCCGCGCCATCCATACCGAGCCCGTCGCCCACAGGACGACGTCCGCCAGCCAGCCCGCCACGAACACCATCACGAACAGCGCCACCCACGGCAGCGAGGCGTTGACGCCCATTTCCCGCAACGACATGTGCCGAACGTTCATCAGATAGGTCGGCAACCAGGTGGTGTAGAAACTCTGTACCAGTATCAGGAAGAAATACTGCACCCCGATCGCCCAGAACTGCACCGACCGCAGGCCGCGCAGGAAGGCGCCATGCCGATCGACCGCCGTGTCGTCGTCCTGGTCCGCCGCGATGGTGGCGAGTTCGGCAGGGGTGATGCGGGGATGGCTTTTCGGCTCGTCGCGGAACCAGGTCCACCACGCCGCGCCAAGCAGCACGCCCAGCACCCCGAACTGTAGAACGCGGCACGCCAACCGAAGTTCGCGATCACCAGGGCGGACGCCGGACCCGCTGCGATCGGGCCGAGATAGAGGGCGCCGAGCAGAACCGAATTGCCTTTCGAACGCTCCCGCCGCGGGAACCAGCGGTGCAACGCCAGCACCGAGGCCGGCCAGTCCGCGGACTGCTCGAGTCCCAACAGGGCACGAATGCCGACGAACGAGGCGACGCTGAAGCCCAGCGGCGTCGCCATGGTCAGCAGCGACCACATCAGATTGGCCCAGGCCAGGGCGCGGCGCGGCGCGAATTTTTCCGCCAGCCACCCGGCGGGCACCTGAAACGCCGCGTAGGTCCAGGAAAAGCTTGTCAGAATCAGCGACATCTGGACGAGGGAAAAACCGTACTCATGCTGCATGGTGGGCGCCGCGATGACGATCGCGGTGCGATCCAGCGACATCACGAAGGTGATGGGGCCGATCAGCCCGAACACCATCCACCACCGCAACCTGCCGACCGGTCCTGCCATCGCCGCTTACCCTCGTGCCTGTCCGGGGCAGATTATTACCGGCTCAATCCATCTGCCAACGCCGGACGAGACCTGCGGACGCGGCGGCGGCGGGATGGACGTGTCGGATTCATACTGTCCAGGTTTACGGGTCGTTTAACAGGAGCGGGGTTAGGGTGCTGCCGTGCTTATTCGGAGGCGTAGGATGCAACCGCAGCAACCGCCTTCCTTTCCGGCCCGACCGGCCGGCCGGGTGTCGCAGGCCTGCTCGGAACGTCTGGGACTGATGATGAAGGCGGCTGACGAGGTTGCCATCGAGGTCGATCTCGGTGGCTCCGCCGCTGCCGAGCGGATCGCTGCCGGCCTGCTGGCCGAGTTGCGTTCCACGGTGCCCGACGTTGCACGCGAGTGCGCCCGCGGTCAGACGCTGATCCGTTCCGCGCTTGCCGACATGGCCGAGCAGATGGAGGCCGCCGCCGCCCGCCGCGGATACTGGCCACTGTACGGTGTCGGCCGGTCGCCATTGCCACATGAGACGCATCTCCGTGCCCTGATCGCCCGTCTGCGCCTGGTGGCGCGCAACTGATAAGAACGGCGGCATCTGGGGGTACACGAGGGTGGCATTGCTGGCCGGGCCGGCTCGACATCGCAGGCACACAGCTCCGTCGTTACCGCGCCGCACCTCGGTACCGCGCCGGATCGACCATGGGCACGATCGCGGCCGCCTCGCCAGGGTCCCGCCCCGCTACCAGATCCGCCACCAGCCGACCCGCCGCCGGCGAGGTCTGGATGCCGTAGCCGCCCTGGCCGACACACCAGAAGAATCCCGCCACTTCCTCCGTCTCGATCAGGGCGACGTGCCCGTCGGCGGCAAGCCACGCTGCGGCACCGCTGCCCGCCATGCCGGCACCAATCACGATGACATCGAATTTCATGCGATCAGTATTCCGACCCGATTTCACCAGCCACCTCTCACAGAGGAACTGTTTCGTATCCACTTCGTGTGTGATTACTCCTGCTCCGGCATGAGAAGAATGCCGACTTGCAGGATATGATCTTCCACCATCGTACGTTCGGCGTGTTCTACACATAATGGATAGAAGGCTGCATTGACTTCATATGCGCCTGGCGTCGGAGGTCAACCGCACCGTTGCGGTGGAGACCGGCACCGTCTCGCCGCTGGTGGTGATGATCCTGTTCGTGCTGCCGGGGCCGTTCCTGGTGAGCGGCCTGACCAAGGAAGCGCTGGCGAACTGACGCCATCGGGACGCGGCGAGGTTGCCGCTGGCGGCGGTTTATCAGGGCTCTCATGACAAATTCGTTGCTAACCTCACACGGGGCGCTGTAAAGTAACAACCAGTCCCCTACCGCCGCCTCCATGAGCGCGTCGAGGGCCGCGAAGGGTGGCGAGATAGAAACGCAAGCGCTGTCCAATGGAGGCGCGACATGAAGCTCACCGACTTCCGTGTGCTTAGCTTCGATTGCTACGGCACGCTGATCGATTGGGAGAGTGGTATTCTCGTCGCACTGCAACCCTTGCTTGCACGCACCGTCGGCATTTACCCCAGGGTTGCGATGGAGACCTTTGCCCGCCACGAATCGGCGCAGCAAGCCGAGACGCCGACGATGCTCTATTCCGACCTGCTAGCACAGGTGCATCGCCGGCTGGCGCGTGCGTGGGGCGTGCCGATGTCCGAGGACGACCATCGGCGCTTCGGCGCTTCGGTGCAGAACTGGCCGGCGTTTCCGGACTCGGCCGCAGCGCTGCAGTACCTCAAGCAGCACTATCGGCTGGTGATCCTGTCCAACGTGGACCGCGCCAGTTTCGCCGCCAGCAACCGCCGCCTCGGCGTCGCGTTCGACGCTATCTATACCGCTCAGGATATCGGCAGCTACAAGCCCAGCACGGCTAATTTTCGCTATCTGCTCGACCGGCTCGCCGCCTTCGGCCACGGCAAGGCCGAGATCCTGCACACCGCCCAGAGCCTGTTCCATGACCATGCCCCGGCAAAACGGTGCGGGCTCGCCACGGCCTGGATCGACCGCCGTCAGAACGAGCCGGGCTGGGGCGCAACCATGGCGCCACCCGGAAACGTCACCTGGGATTTCCGATTCGCTTCGTTGGAGGCCATGGCCAGGGCGCATCGCCGCGAAGCCGGCGCGTGACGCAAGGCGAGGGACCTTGCGCGGCCTGAGCGCCGGGCAGCCGGAACGCCAGCATCGCCCCCCGCCCCAGTCCGACGGGCAGGAATCGTTGCTTCTTGGTCTCGCAAGGACTTCCGTCGATCACCGTCTCGTGATTGACACAGCGGGTGTGGCAGAATTGCAACAAGACGTCTGAAACGCCGCCGGACGGTCGCTGCATGTCATTCCGTGCTGGTTTCGCTGGCTGTCGTTCACTAGGTTCTCGTCTCAGTGGAATGGGCGGTGTGTCGCCCGCCCGGGGGTTGCGCACAGCAGCCTGGAACACGAGGAGATAAAGAATGAACATTCGGAGCTTGCTGCTGGCGGCGACGGTGCTGGCGCTCCCCGCTGGGGCGATGGCCCAGGTCCCCACCCAGCCCATCTACGGGCTCTATGTGGGCGGTGGCCTCGGCTACAACTGGACCCAGAACATCGACATCAAGAACAGCGACGGCGCGAAGCTGGAAGGTGACGGCGGGCTCGCGGCGGTGGGCAGCGTTGGCTGGGGCTTGGGTAACGGCGTCCGGGTCGAGCTCGAGGGCAACTACCGGGGCAACCACTATCGGGCGACTTATGATGGCCAGTCCCACGGTGGCGCCAACGCCGATGGCTACGGCGTATTCCTGAATGGCCTGTACGACTTCAACGTCGGCTGGCCGGTGACTCCCTATTTGGGCGCTGGTATTGGCTATGAGTGGACCCAGTTGCATGCTCCCGGGCTGACGAATGGCTCGGCCGACGGCTCCGTCGCGGCGCAGGGCATTGCCGGTGTAGCATTGCCGCTCGCGGTTCCGGGCCTGGCGCTGACCGCTGAATATCGGTTCATGGCCACCCTTGAGAACACCACGTTCGACACCAACTACGGCGGCAAGGGCAAGATCGGCAACCAGTATAACCACGCCGGTCTGATTGGTGTGCGTTACGCCTTCAACGCGGCCCCGGTGGTGGTGGCGCCGATGGCCCCCGCTCCCGTCGCGGCCCCGGCCCCGGCGCCAGCCCGCACCTACCTCGTGTTCTTCGACTGGGATAAGTCCGACCTGAGCGCCCGTGCGCATCAGATCATCGCCGAGGCGGCGCAGAACTCGACCCGGGTACAGCTGACCCAGATCGAGGTTTCCGGCTACGCCGACCGCACCGGCACGGCGCAGTACAACATGGTGCTGTCGCGCAAGCGCGCCGACAACGTGGCCGCCGATCTGGTCAAGGACGGCGTGCCGAAGAACGTCATCGCCATCCAGGCCTTCGGCGACACCCACCTGCTGGTGCCGACCGCCGAGGGCGTGCGCGAGCCGCAGAACCGTCGCGTCGAGATCGTCCTGAAGTAAGTGGTCTCTACGCCTTAACGACAACGCCGCCGTCCCGAGGGACGGCGGCGTTTGTTTGTACGCGATACTTTCAGGCCAGAAGCCCAAGCAATGTCAGCTCGATACCAAGTCCGGCTGACCGCGACTCTTCCGCGGTCAGCCGGACTTGGTATGCGCGCGGGGTTGGTGGGGCGGCCGCGCGCGAAACCAAGTGTCATGCCGTGGGTCGCGATCAGCGAGACACGGCTTGAGCGGATCGCTACGCATCCGCTCAAGCCGGCATTGCACCAGCCCCGTTATTCGCGAGCAATTCGGCCGGCTTGAGCGGCTCGCTGCGCGACCCGCTCAAGCCGGCATCGCTCTAGCTTTGCTTCTTTGCCGCCGCCTTATGCGCGGCCGGCTTTACCGGCGCCGGCGGGGGAGGGGGGCATTCGCTGAACTTCATGGCCTGCGGAACGGATTGAGTCTTGCCCTCGGCAAAGCCCGGCAGATCCTCGGGCTTGGACATGGCCAGCAACTCGTCGAACTGGCCCAGGGTGCGTTCGCAGAACTGGCTGCCCAGCACCATGGCGCGCTGCGACTGCGCGTTGGCCAACTGGGTGATGTAGTTGTCGCGCTCCTGCTGCCAGTGCCGCTTGTCGTTGCGGCTGAAATAGGTTTCCACTAACTTTTCCTGCGCCAGCAGCGACGGCCGATTGCGGGTCACGAAGCCGTTGTATTTCTCGTCTGCCTGGCAGGAAACGGCAGCGACCATCAGGTCGCTCTTCAGTGCCGCCACCGAGAACGCCGCGATCTCGGCCGGGCGCGCGCACCAGGGGGCGGTGGGCGGTTCCGGCAGCGGCGGCGGCACGTAGACGGCCTGGGGCGGGGGCGCTGGCGGCGGCTTCTCGGCGCAGCCGGCAAGCACGGCGACGAGCGACAGGACAGCAGTTGTGGCGAGTGCGGGACGCAGCATGCGAATTATCCAAAGGCGGGGAAGACGGTCAGCAATAGGCCGGGTTCGCCGCGTCGCGCAACAGCGCCCGTCGATGGACCGTGATGGCGGTGGCGCGGTGCAACGAATGGGGGATGCATCTGTCGCGGGTCTGATATGCTGATGGTGGCTGAAAACCTTCCCCGGACCCGACGAGCCCTCGCGCATGCAGCTCGGGGCGGCGCGCGCCGCGCTGCTGGCCGAGCTGACGCAATGCGGCGGGGTGCTGCGGGCTGCCGCCGGCTATCACGCCTTCCGCCGGGTGGCGCCGCCCGGCTTCACGCCGTCCGACGTGGTGAACTTCCTGCTCACCGACACGCCGTTTCCGCGCAGCGTGGCGCTGTGCGTCGAGCAGCTCGAGTGGATCCTGGGCCGGTTGCGCGGCCGCTGGCGGGGCAGGAGCAGACGCAAGGGTAAGGCCGGGCGTTCCGCCTCGCCTCAGTGTTGCGCGCCGGTGATTGCGTTGCGGTTCTGTGCCCAGGCGTCGGGGGTGGATTCCAGCGCCGTTGGCCGATCCTTGCCGTAGCTGATGGTGTTGACCCGGCTGCCCTGCACGCCTCTTCGACACCAGGTAGTCGCGGGCCGCGTTCGCCCGCCGCTGGCCGAGCGCCAGATTGTACTCCTCGGTGCCGCGCTCGTCGGCGTTGCCGGCGATTTCCACCGCCATGCGCGGGGTCTGCCGCAGCCAGCCGGCCTGAAGGTCCAGCGTGCGGCGCGCGTCCGGCGCCAGCACCGAGCGGTCGGTATCGAACAACACACGATCCGGCACGCCCGGGGCCAACATGCCCGACCCGCCCATCCCCGCACCACCAAGCGGCGAACTGCCCACCCCGGTGGTGCCATAACCGCCCGCCGGGCCACCAGCGGCACCCGAGGCACCTGCGGTACCGGCGGTGTCATCGGAAGAACACGCGGCCAGCAGGGCGGTGGCGGCGAGGGCGATCCAGAAGCGGCGCATGCGAACCCCTTTCGGGCATGAAAACAGACTGCACTAGCAGCGCCCGCCCCGTAGCCGGCGCAAGCGGCGGATGGCAGTGTCAGGTGGATTGTCCCATCTTATCGGCATGAGCACCATCGACGACACCCGCTGGGATTTGGTCTGTCGCCGCGAGCCGGCCCCGGATTTCCTCTATGGCGTTGTCACCATGGGAATCTATTGCCGCCCGGGTTGCCCGAGCCCGCGGCCCAATCGCAGGAATGTGCGCTTCTTCGCCGATGTCCCCGCCGCCGAGGCCGCCGGCTTTCGCGCCTGCCGCCGCTGCGACCCGCGCGGTGAGCGCGCCGCCCTGGCCCGCGAAGTGGTGCGCGACGCCAGCGCCTTCATCGAGGCGGAGGAAACCATCCCCTCGCTCGACCGTCTGGCGGCGCGCTCCGGCTACTCGCGCTTCCACTTCCTGCGCATGTTCAAGGAGCATACCGGCCTTACCCCGCGCAGCTACGCGGAAGGCGTGCGCGCCCGGCGGCTGCAGGCGGCCCTGCAAGGCGGCGCCCGGGTCGCCGACGCGGTGACGGGGGCCGGATTCGGCTCCGAGTCGCGGGTCTATGAGAATACCGGTGGGCTGCTCGGCATGACCCCGGGTGCGCTGCGCCGCGGTGGCACCGGGGAGACCATCCGCACCGCCTTCGCCGATTGCCCGTTCGGCCGCCTGCTGGTCGGCGCGACAGGCACCGGCGTGTGCTTCATTGGCTTCGCCGAACCCGACGATGCGCTGATGGGCGACCTGCGCCGCCGTTTCCCGCGTGCCCGCGTGGTCGCCGACGATGCCGGACTGGCCGGCACACTGCGGGCCGTGCTGGATTATCTCGAGGAACCGAAGGCGGGACTCGAGTTGCCGCTCGACCTGCGCGGCACCGTTTTCCAGCTTCGGGTGTGGGCGGCGCTGCGCCGCATTCCGCCGGGCGAGACGCGCAGCTATTCCGAGCTCGCCGCCATGGCCGGGACGCCGGCGGCGGTGCGGGCGGTGGCGCGGTCCTGCGCGGTCAACCCGGTGTCGCTGGCCGTGCCCTGCCATCGCGCCGTGGCGGCGGACGGCGCGCTGACCGGCTATCGCTGGGGCATTCCGCGCAAGCAGGCGCTGCTCGCCCGCGAGCACGCGGCGGCCAAGGCGTAATCAGCGAACCCACCGGGGCGACGAATTCCTCTATCGTGCCGGTGGACAGCGAGGCGCAGGCGTGGGAACACCCTGTTCCGGCCGTGCCCCGTATCGCGGCGCGGAGGGTTTCATTGCATAACCGGGACGGATAGTGTCTGCCCGGCGGGAAGGATTCCATGGCTTTCAAGCCGAACTACAATCAGCAGCGTGCCGAGCGCACCCGGGCCAAGCAGGCCAAGCAGGACGCCAAGCGGCGCGAGAAGGAAGAGGCGGTCGCCCGCCGCAAGACGGCGCAGGACGCCGGCGAGCCGGAGCCGCCCGACGGCACCGCCCCCGCCGACCCTGCCGACGAGCAGGGCCGGCCGGAGGGTTAACCGCTACTTCACGCGTGCCACCTGCAGGGCGTTGGTGGTGCCGGGCACCCCGAACGGGATGCCGGCGATCACCACCACGTCGCTGCCGCTCGCCGCGAAGCCTTCCTGCTGCGCCAGCTTGGTCGCCCGCACGATCGTCTCGCCCATCGAATGGGTATCCGACGAAACCACCGCGTGCACGCCCCACACCACCGCGAGGCGGCGGGCCGTGGCCGCCGATGGCGTCAGGCTCAGCACCGGCGGTTCCGGGCGTTCGCGTGCGGCCCGCAACGCCGTGCTGCCGGATTCGGTGAACGTGCAGATCATCGCCGCGCCGAGCGTGTGCGCCACCTGCCGCGCCGCCGCGGCGATGGCATCCGCGACCGAGTGCTCCGGCTCCGGCCGCGACGTCTCGATCATCGACCGCCAACCCGGGTCCTGCTCCACCCGCGCCACGATGCGGTCCATCATGTTCACCGCCTCGTAGGGGAACTGCCCGACCGCGGTCTCGCCCGACAGCATCACCGCGTCCGCTCCATCGAACACCGCGGTCGCCACGTCGGAGGCCTCGGCACGGGTCGGCGCCGGAGCGGAGATCATGCTCTCCAGCATCTGGGTGGCCACCACCACCGGCTTGCCGGCCTGGCGCGCCGCCCGCACGATGCGTTTTTGCGCCAGCGGCACCTCCTCGGGCGGCAACTCCACGCCGAGGTCGCCACGCGCCACCATCACCGCGTCCGACAGCCGGATGATCTCCTCGAGGTTCTCCAGCGCCTGCGGTTTCTCCATTTTGGTCATGATCCAGGCGCGATCGCCGATGATCGCCTTCGCCTCGGCCACATCCTCCGGCCGCTGCACGAAGGACAGGCCGATGAAATCGACCCCGTGCTCGAGCGCGAAGGCAAGGTCCAGGCGGTCCTTGTCGGTCAACGCCGGGATCGGCAGCACCACGTCGGGCACGTTGACGCCCTTGTGGTCCGATAGCAGGCCGCCCACCGTCACCTGGGTTTCCAGCATGTCGCTGCGCTTGCGCAGCACGCGCAGCCGCAGCTTGCCGTCGTCCAGCAGCAGCGTGGCGCCGACCGCCGCGGCCTCGATGATTTCGGGGTGCGGCAGGTTGACGCGGGTGGCATCGCCGGGGGTGGAGTTGAGGTCGAGCTGGAAGGACTGCCCGGTCTGCAACTGCACCCGTCCGGCGCTGAACCGCCCGACTCGCAGCTTCGGCCCCTGGACATCGGCCAGGATGCCGATCGGCCGCTCGATGCGGTGCTCGAGGGCGCGGATCATGGCGATGCGGGCGGCATGGTCCTCGTGGGTGCCATGCGAAAAGTTCAGCCGGAACACGTCCGCCCCGGCCAGGAACAGACGTGTCAGCACCTCGACTGACGACGTGGCGGGGCCGAGCGTCGCGATGATCTTGGTGCGGCGGCGGCGGCGGACCTTGATGCGAGGGGGCATCGGATTTCCTTGGGAGATGGCGATCACGCGATCAGCACGGCGCGGATATCGTTCACATTGGTCAGTGTCGGACCGGTACGGATGAGGTCGCCGATGGCGTCGAACAGGCTATAGCTGTCGTGGCCGTCCAGCATGGCGCGCGGGTCGAGCCCGGCGGCGCGGGCACGCGCCAGAGTATCCGGCGCCACGATGGCACCGGCGGCGTCATCGGTGCCGTCGATGCCGTCGGTGTCGCCGGCGGCCGCCCAGATGCCGGGGGCGCCGGCCAGGGCCACCGCCAGGCCGAGCAGGAATTCGGTGTTGCGCCCGCCGCGCCCGGCCGGGCCCTGGCCGATCGTCACCGTGGTTTCGCCGCCCGACAGCAGCAGGGCCGGCGCGGCCAGGGGCAGCCCGTGGGTCGCGATCGAGCGGGCGATGCCGGCCATCACGGTGCCCATCTCGCGGCTTTCGCCCTCCAGCGCGTCGCCGAGAATGAGCGGCGTCAGGCCGAGGCCGCGCGCCGTCTCCGCCGCCGCCGCCAGGGCCATCGCCGGGGTGGCGATCAGGTGCAGTTCGGCATGCGCCAGGCTGCCCGGCTTGGGCGTTTCGTCGGCGTCCTGCGCCAGCCGTGCGGCGACCGCCGGCGAGGGCGTGATGTGGTAGCGGGCCAACAGGGCCCGCGCCTGGGCGAAGGTGGTCGGGTCGGGCACGGTGGGCCCGCTGCCGATCACGGCCGGGTCGTCGCCCGGCACGTCACTGATGGCCAGCGTGACCACCCGCGCCGGCGCCGCCGCCGCGGCCAGCCGCCCACCCTTGATCGCGGAGAGGTGTTTTCTCACACAGTTCATCTCGGAAATCGTCGCCCCGCAGGCGAGCAGGGCGCGGTTCACCACCTGCTTGTCGGCCAGCGTCAGGCCCGGCGCCGGCAGCGCCATGAGGGCCGACGCGCCGCCCGACATCAGCGCCAGCACCAGGTCGTCGGGGCCGAGCCCGCGCACGCTTTCCAGCACGCGCCGCGCCCCGGCCTCGCCATTGGCGTCGGGCACCGGGTGGGACGACTCGATGACCTCGATATGCCGGGTCGGCACGGCGTGGCCGTAGCGGGTGACCACCACCCCATGCAGGTCGGCGTCGGGCCAGGCGTCTTCCACCGCGGCGGCCATGACGGCGGCGGATTTGCCGGCGCCCACCACGACGATGCGGCCGCGCGGACGCGCCGGTAGATAGGGGGCGAGCACGCGACGCGGGTCCGCCGCGGCGATCGATGCCTCGAACACCTGCCCCAGGGCGGTCCGGGCCTGCCCATCATTCCACGCCATGTGCTGTTTCCTTCGAATACTGCGTTGCGCCGGAGTATGGCGAACCTGGGCCGCCGACGCCATGTTGGGGCTTGTGCATAGAGGAGGATCCGGACATGCCGACACCCGAATTCGACCCGCAGACCCGCACCGAGCTGGAGGCGGCCACCTTCCGCCGGCTCGTTCAGCACCTGCGGCTGCGCACCGACGTGCAGAACATCGACATGATGAACCTGGCCGGCTTCTGCCGCAATTGCCTCAGCCGATGGTACCGCGAGGCCGCCGCCGAGCGCGGGCTGACCCTCGCCGACCCGGATGCCCGCGAGATCGTCTATGGCATGCCCTACAAGGAGTGGCAGGCCAATTACCAGAAGGAGGCGAGCGCCGAACAGAAGGCCGCCTTCGCCCGGGTTGACCCCGGTCATTGACCGGGATCGGTCGGATCGGTAAGCCCGCCGCCCGTTTGAGGAGTCGCATTGCCCATGGCCAATCCCGCCGTCGACGTGAAGGATGCCACCGGTCCGCAAGCCGGGGCCGACAATGCCCAGTGGGGCAACATCGCCGCCGACAGGCTGCGCAGTATCGTCGAGCGCATCGAGCGCCTGGAGGAGGAGCGCCGCGCGCTCTCTGGCGACATCAAGGACATCTACGCCGAGGCCAAGAGCGCGGGCTTCGATACCAAGGTGATCCGACAGCTGATCAGCATCCGCCGCAAGGAGCCCGCGGAGGTCGAGGAACAGGAGACGCTGCTGGATGTCTACCGGCGCGCTCTTGGCATGTAGAAGGACCGATTGCCACTGCATGGTCTGCCGAGCTGCCCGGTGGGCGAAACGCACCCAGATGCGGGCTGCATTGCAAATGCCACGCGACCCGGCCGGCGATTCGGTCGGCGCTGTTGGACGAGTCCCGCGCACCGGCGAAGATAAACCGGCCGCTCCGGTTCAGGTCCCGTTTATCCGCCTGATGCCGCGTTACAGGCAATACTGCGCGAAAAACCAGAAGTCATGGTCTCTTTTGCAGTAATAATCCGGTAAGAAAGTATCCATGTTTTCGGCCAGGCACCTGCTGTTGCGATGAGCGCGGCCAGACGGCCGATGGGCGTTCCGTCATGATCGTAAAGGCGCGAACAGGCAGGGGTACGGACGGAACAACTGCCTTGAAACCTTCCGTTCTTGGGAGTATGTGTCAATTGACGTTCCGTGAAGGGTTCGGAATGAACCGTCTTGCATGATTCTGCACCTTCAGAGCGTCACACCTGTTTCATTCTTGACCGAGCGCGCCACCATGCATTTGACGCGCTCCAGGGGCTCCGATGCCATCTTCTTTCGATCCGCCCAATTCCACGATGTTGCCTGATCTGCGCCAGGAAGAAGCGCAGATGCGACGTACCCTTGGTCTCGAACACCGGCCCGCGGCGTCGTCATCGCAGTATTCGCCACGACTTGCCGACCGTCACCAGCAAACCCGCCGCTTCGTTCGCGATGGTGAAGTACCCGTGGTGCTGGTTGGCCGGCGCGACCAGGCCGGTGATGGCGCGACAGCATCCGGTTCACAGCCGGTCAACCGACTCGCCATCGCGGAAAGTGCGCTCGACGCCGAGCATACGGCGCGCCAGCGCTGCGAGCGGTCCCTGGCCGAGGCGCAGGCAACGGTTCGTGAACTCCAGACCAAGATCGGTCATGCCGACCTCGCCCGTGACGAAGCCATCGAAACGGCCACCCATCTTCGCGCCGAGAACGAGCGGCTGAAGGCGGAACTGGCCGCGGAGCAACAGGCTCATGCCGAGGCCGAGCAGGCCTTCCAGAAGGCGCTGGACGGCCGGGGATACGGTGTTCGCCACCGTGCTGCCCAAACCGCCGCGACCCTTCTCGAGCCGGCGCAGACCCTTCAGCGCAAGCTCGGCCGGCCGCTGGGTTCGAAGAACGGCGTGCGGAAGGTGCCCGTGAAGGAGCCGAAGCCCGTCAGGTGGTGGTAGCTTTTACGGCGCCCCGACGACGGCGCCGATCCTGATCATCGCGAGTCACCCCCCAGCGGATGTCAGAGTACCGCGAGCATTCCGCCATCGACGTAGATGATCTGCCCATTGACGTAGTCTGACGCCGGCGACGCCAGGAACACGGCGGTGCCGACCAGTTCGGTCGGCTTTCCCCAGCGGTGGGCAGGCGTCCGCCCGATCACCCAGGCGTTGAACGCCGGGTCGTTCACCAGCGCCTCATTCATATCCGTCAGCATGTAGCCTGGACCGATGGCGTTGGCCTGGATGCCATGCGCGGCCCACTCGGCGGTCATGGCGCGGGTGAGCATCTTGATGCCGCCTTTGGCCGCCGTGTAGGGCGCGATGGTCACCCGTCCGACATTGCTCATCAGGGAGCCGATGTTGATGATCTTGCCGTGCCCGCGCGGGATCATCCGCTTCGCCGCTTCGCGCCCGATGACGAACGCACTGGTCAGGTTGGTCTCGATCACGCGGCGCCAGTCCGCCGTGTCCAACTCGATCATCGGGCGGCGGAACTGGATGCCCGCGTTGTTCAGCAGGATATCGATGGCGATCCCCTCTTGATCGAGCCGCTCGAAGGCGGCGACGATGGCGGCCTCGTCGGTGACATCGAACAGGGCCTCGTGCACCTGGTAGCCGGCCGCGCGCATCTCCGCCGCGGCGGCGGCGAGCCGGCCGGCATGCACGTCGTTCAGCACGACCGCCGCACCCGCCTCGGCAAAGCCTTCCGCCATGGCACGGCCAAGGCCACGCGATGCCCCGGTGGCCATGGCCGTGCGGCCCGTCAGGTCGAACAGTTTGCTTGCCATGGCTCAGCCCTCCGACCAGCGCACGGTCAGGTCCGGCCGCTCGAACACGGCGGGCAAGAGCTCGGTGCCCAGGCCCGGGCCTTCCATGGGATAGACGTAGCCGTCTCTGATGGTCGGAACCACGGTGACTAACTCCTTGTACCAGCCTGTGTAGAACGCGCGGACCGACTCCTGGATCAACGTGTTGGGCTGGCTGAACGAAGCGTGGACCGAGGCGACGAAGCCGACCGGCCCGGTGCAGTCGTGCGGGGCGAAGGGGCGATGGTAGGTGTCGGCCAGGGCCGCGATCTTGCGGCCCTCGGTCAGGCCGCCGGTCCAGCACAGATCGGCCATCACGATATCCATGGCATCACGGTCCAGCATGTCCTTGAAGGGAAAGCGCGAGCCCAGCGTTTCGCTGGCGGTGACCCACACGTTGGTGGCGCGGGCGTATTCCGCCAGCGCCTGCGGTGCGTTCATGCGGATCGGGTCCTCGAACCAGGTCGGGTTGTACGGCTCGAGCGCCTTCGCCAACTGCTTCGCCATCGGCAGGTTCCACATGCAGTGGAACTCGACCATGATTTCCATCTTGTCGCCGACGGCGCGGCGGATCTTCTCGAAGGGCTCGAGCGCTGTCTTCAACTGTGCCGGGGTAATCGACATGCCCTCGTTTTCCGTCGCCGCCGGGTCGAACGGCCAGATTTTCATGGCGGTGATGCCGGATGCCAGCAGACTTTCCGCCACCGCATCCGCGCGCGTCATGAAACCCTTCAGGTCCTCGTAGGGACCCGCCGCATCGCGGAAGTTCCAGGTGGCAACTGGATTGATGTCGGGGGCGTTGGTATAGTTGTAGCCGGCACAGGTGTTGTAGATGCGCTGCTTCGGCCGACAAAGCCCGCCCAGCATCTGATGCACGGGCTGATTGCACACCTTGCCGAACGCATCCCACAGGGCGATGTCGATGGCCGAGGCCGCCCGGTACTCCGCCCCGGTGCTGGACTGCGCCATCGGCAGGTTCACCATGTCGCGGTTGATCGCCTCGATGTGCAGCGGATTGCGGCCGAGCAGGCGCCCGGCCAGGACGTCGTGGATGTGCGCCTCGACCGCGCCGGGGCCATAGAAGGTTTCGCCCAGTCCGATCACGCCGGCATCGGTGTGAACGCGGACCCAGAGGACATTCGCGAACTCACCCGTTCGCAAGGTCTCGATTGCGGTGATTTTCATTAGTTTCCTCCTTTGGCCTCATGGCCGGCCGGCTGCGCCGGGGCGGCCGGCAGAAGCCGTGTCATGGGGATTATCCAGTCTCGCCCAGAACCACTGGCAGCATAGAGACAATCAGCAGGATTGCCATCGTTACGTTGAACACGCGCAGCCGCGCCGACGAATGCAGCAGCCGCGCCGCGCCGCTGCCCAGCAGCGCCCAGAGCACGGTGCAGGGCAGCACGGCCAGCACGAACACCGCGGCGAACAGGGCGATCTGCGGCAGCAGCGGGCGCTGCGGAACGATCCAGGCCGAAATCACGCTGACCGTGAGCAACCAGGCGGTCGGGTTGACCCATTGGAACAGCACCGCCGCGATGAAGCCGGGCGATTGGCCCGCGCGCGCCTCGCCGGGCAGCGGCGCGGTAGCGATCTGCCAGGCCATGACCGCGATCCACCCAAAGGCCACCCAGCGCAGCACGCTAGCGACGCGGGGGACTTGGGTGACCAGACCGGATAGCCCAACGCCGGCCAGCATGAACACGACCGAGACCCCGACCATCACGCCGAGCATGTAGGGCAGCGCCGCCAGCACACCGCGTTGGGCGCCGATCGAGGCGATGACGACATTGTTCGGTCCCGGCGCGACCGAGGAAGCGAAGGTGACGCCGATCAGAGAGAGGAGATGAGGGGACATGATGGGAAGCAGACCATGACGGTTCGTTCGTTCGCAACGGCGCGCCCGGCAATGCTGTTGCGCGTGGTTATCTCCCGTAGAGCTTGCGCTCGGGAGTTTCGCGATCTCGGCGATGGTGGCGCGGCGGGAGTGATCAAGAATGAAGTCGGCGAGCGCATCAAGGCTGTCCATCGCGAACGCGTCCATCATCTGGACGAGCCGTTTCGCTCCGGCGTCGTTGCCGGCGCACAGCGAATAGACGTTGCCCTCCAGCTCGACAGGCAGGCGCGAGCCGGCGCGGATGAAGTCGAAGAACGTTTCGTTCGCCACCCCCTGGTCGAAGCATTTTATGGACGGAATGAACAAGCCTTCCTCGAACACGCTGCGCCCTTCCGGGCCCATGCCGAGGCCGCCGACGTCGATGACGTGCGCCGTGTTGGCGAACAGGCCGGCTATTTTGCCATCGTGAAAAGCCGGCGTTACGACGGTCAGGTCATGCAGATGGCCGGTGCCGAGCCAGGGGTCGTTGGTGATGTAGTGATCGCCGGTCCGCGCACCGCTTCGCCGGCAATCAGCGCGGCGCGCCCGGGCGTGGTCAGTACCTTGACTGTGGTGCGCTGACCCTGATGCTCGAGCACAAGGTCGGTGAAGGTGCCGCCGATATCGACGGCAAGCCGGGCGGAAGCAGCGGGACCCCGTAACTCAGCCCAGGGAAACGTCGTCGAAGCAGGCGTGCACACCGGTGCCAAGCCGGACCGCATCGTGCAGGCGGCGCGCGTGAATCGCCGGGAAAGCCATCTCCATCAGCCAGATCTGCGGAACGTCGGCGGCGAGAACCTTCTGCACCGCGCTGAACGCGGCCTGGCGCTGGTTCGGGTCGGTCGCCAGGCGGGCCCGCGCGAACAAGGCATCCACCCGCCGGTTCACATAGCCGCCGGTGTTGGCAAACGCCACGTTGCGGATGTTGTCCGACACGTAACTGCGCTCCACGCCCAAGGTCGGATCGCCATACTGATAGGCGAAGGAGACAGACGTGTCGTAGTCCCAGGCAGCGATGCGCGCCGCCCAGGCCGCCGCGTCGGTGGTCTCCAGCCGCAAGTCGATGCCGACGCGCGCCAGCGACGCCCGCAGATACGCCGACAGCCGCGTCCAGACCTCGCCGTACGGCGCCACCAGGTGGCGCAGGGAAAACCGCACGCCATCGGCGCCCGCCAGCAATCCCGCCCCATTCAGCAGCGTCGCCGCCAGGCGCGGATCGTAGGCCGGCAATTTTACCGACGGATCGAAAAACCGCGTGCCCGAGGCGATCGGGCTGGTCGCCGCCTTGCCCGCGCCGAACCACAGCCGGTTGACGATGACGCTGCGATCGATCGCGTGGCTGATGGCCAGGCGCACCCGCACATCGTCGAGCGGCTTCACCCGATGGTTGAGCTCGATCCAGGACAGCGGCGCCAAATACTCCCAGCCCCCGTTGTTCACCATCAGGTCGGGCATGGTGCGCAAACGCGGCACGTCGAACGGCTCGATGTCATGGGCCGCGGCGAGCTGCACCTGTCCGGACTCCAACGCCAGCGCCCGGCGCTGGCTGTCCGGCACGATGCGATAGATGATTTCATCCAGACCGGGCTGCCCCGGCTTCCAATAGGCGTCATAGCGCCGCAGGCGGATGAAATTGCCGCGCTGCCACGCGACAAATTGGAACGGGCCGGTGCCGACCGGCCGCTGGTTGGCCGGGTTGGCGCGATAATCGGTGCCGTCGTAAAGGTGCTTCGGCACCATCGCCGCGGCGGTCGCGTCGAACATCAGCAGGAACGGGTTGAACGGCGCATCCAGCGTGAAGCGCACGGTCAGGGGATCGGGCGCCGTCGCCTCCCTGATCGCGGCGAAGAGGACACCGGCGCGCGGCGACAGCGTCCGATGGAATTGCATGACCGAGAAAATGACGTCGTCGGCGGTGAACGGCGTTCCGTCGTGCCAGGTGACGCCGGATTGCAGGTGAAACGTATAGGTCAGGCGGTCGTCCGACAGCTGCCACGACGCCGCCAGTTCGGCCAGGGGCTCCAGCTCCGGGGAGAACTTCAGCAGGCCCTGAAAGATCTTGCCGGCGACGAGCAGGGTCGGGGCCAAGTTGTTCACGCCCGGCACCAGCCCCGGCGGCTCAGGGGTCAGCAGGGTGGTGAGCGTGCCGCCGCGCTGGGACTCGCTGTCCTGGGCGCGCGCCTCGGCCAGGGTGATCAGGCCGGCGGGCAGCGCGGCGGCCATCAGGGCGCGCCGGGTCGGCCCGCGGTGGCGGTGTTCGGTCATTGCTTCAGGGCATCTTGTGGGTATCGAGGCCGCGCCAGGGCACCCTCGAGAAAAACGCTCCAGGCGCTGGCGAAGAAAGCCGCGCGTTCCGCTTCATCCGCCACATCCTTCTGGTCGAGCAGAGCCTGATGCAGCGACCAACCCGTGAGGATGCCAAGCAGCACCCGGCTCAATGTCGCATCGTCGCAACCGCAGTGAATTTGCCCGGCTTGCCGCGCCGCTCCGATCAGGTGGATGACGATCGTGTTGAAGGGTCCCGACACGCCGTTCAGAGCGTGCTCGGTCAGGCCCGGGAAACGCCGGGATTCCGCTATCAGCACGCGGTAAATCGCCACCGCGTCCGGCTTCGATGCAAGATCGACCAGCGCCTGGCACGCCTCGCGCAACGCGGCCAGGGGATCGGTCGACGGCGTCACGGCAAAGGCGGAGGGGTTGAACAGCACTCCGCTCAACTCGCTAATCACCGCATTGAACAGGAGCTCCTTGGTGGCATAGCGGCGGTAGATCGTTTGCTTGCCAACCTTCGCGGCCACGGCAATCTGCTCTACCGAGGTCGCCGCGTAGCCCTGCTCGGTAAACAGGCGGGAAGCCGTGGCCAGGATAAGATGGTCCAACGCCGCCGAAGCTTGCGCGTCGGGACGGCCCAGGCGCCGTGGCAACGCCGGCTTTGCTCCCATGGGACCTCACAGTCTGTTCAAGTCAAGCTGCTTGACCAAGCCAGCATCTCCGTCTTAACGGAACGAGACGGTCTCGTTTCTGATGTTGGGATAATATGCTCGAATCCGCTCCACAGGACAAGCTTTCGCCGCCGCCAGACCCGGCCAGCGACAGAAAGCCGGCTGGCGATGACAAGCCGCGCGGAGACGGCGTGGCCCTGCCCAGGAGTGGCATGAAGGAGGGCGATGGGAAAACCAGGTCGGTCCCAACCTCGCCGCTGAAGAAGTGGACCATCCGCATTCTGCTGGTTGTCGGCGTGGTTCTGGTCCTGATCGCGGCCGGGATCTGGTTTTACACTTGGTGGACGCACGGCCGCTTCGTGCAGTCCACTAACGACGCCTATCTGCAGGCCGACCAGGTGGCCGTTTCCACGCGGGTGGCCGGTATCGTCGAGAAGGTGTTCGTAAGTGACAACCAAACGGTGAACGCGGACCAGCCATTGGTGAAGCTCGATGAGCGCGATCCGCGCGCCCGCCTCGAGCAGGCGCTGGCGCAGGCCGACCTGGGGCGGGCGAACATCGCCCAGGCCGAAGCCGGAATCAGCCAGCAGGAGGCGCGGATCACCCAGGCGCAGGCCCAGATGCAAGCGGCGCAGTCGCAGGCTCGCTTCGCCGACCGGGAGCAGACACGATACGCGCGGCTTGCCGCCTCCGGGGCGGAAGCCAGCGAGCGCGCCGACCAGATGCGCCAGAATGCCGACCAGGCGCACGCCCAGGTCGCCCAGAGCGGGGCTGCCGTCCTGGTCGCCCAGCGCCAGATCGAGACGCTGCGCGCGCAGATCATGCAGGGCCGCGCCCAGATCGAGCAGGCCCAGGCGCAGGCCCGGCAGGCGCAGGTTGACCTGGACGCCACCCTGGTGCGCGCGAGCATCGACGGGCGCATCGGCGACAAGACCGTGCAGGTCGGCGAGTACGTGCTGCCTGGCACGCGGATGATGAGCGTGGTGCCTGTCGCGGCCATCTATCTTGTTGCCAACTTCAAGGAAACCCAGATCGGGCTGATGCGCGCCGGCCAGCCCGCGACCGTCAGCGTCGACGCCTTCGACCACCGGGATCTGCACGGGGTGGTCGAGAGTTTCGCCCCCGGCACCGGCTCCCAGTTCGCCCTGATTCCGCCGAGCAACGCCACCGGCAACTTCACCAAGATCGTGCAGCGTGTCTCCGTGCGTATCCGTCTCGCGGCCGGGGCGGCAGCGGGCAAGGCGCTGGTGCCGGGCATGTCGGTGACGGTCGCGGTCGATACTCTCGCTGGCGGCCCCGGCGCGGACGGGGCCGGACGGTGAGCGCGGCAGGCGGCGGGGGCGTTGCCGCCAGGGCGGGCACGGCCGCCTGGCTCGCGGTTGCGGCGGGCACCATTGGCGCCCTCATGGCCACCCTCGACATCTCCGTCGTCAANNCTGGTGGCGGAAATCATCATGATTCCGCTGGCCGGTTGGCTGTCGAAGATCTTCAGCCTGCGCAACTTCCTGCTCATCGTGGCCACGCTTTTCACCCTGTTTTCAATGTGGTGCGGGGTCTCGGAAAGCCTGATCCAAATGATCATCGGACGGGTCGGCCAGGGCTTCACCGGCGGGGCCATGATTCCGACGGCGCTCACCATCGTGGCTACGCGCCTGCCGCCCCGCCAGCAGCCGGTGGGTGTGGCGCTGTTCGGCATGACCGCGGTGCTCGGGCCGGTCCTTGGCCCGGTCACCGGCGGTTGGCTGACCGAGAACCTCAGCTGGCACTATTCCTTTTTCCTGAACCTGCCGATCGGCATCAGCCTGGTCGTTCTGCTCTTCATCGGGCTTCCGGCCGAGCGGATCCGCTGGCGCGAATTCCGCGACGTGGACGTGCTCGGCCTGCTCGGCCTGATACTCGGCCTGGGCGGCCTGACGATCGTGCTGGAGGAGGGCCAGCGCGCGCTGTGGTTTCAATCGGACATGATTTGCGACCTGAGCGCCATCTCGCTGGTCGGCATGGGCCTGCTGGTCGCCGGCCAGTTCGTCGCCCGCAAGCCCGTCATCCAGCTCCGGATTCTGCTCGATCGCAGCTTTGCCGGCGTGTTCATCGTCAGCCTGGCGACGGGGGCCGCGCTCTACGGCATCCTCTACATCATCCCGCAGTTCCTGGTGGCGGTCGCGGGTTACAATGCCGAGCAGTCGGGTTACGTCACCGCGATCAGCGGCGTGCCGACGCTCGTCATGCTCGCCCTGTTCCCGCTGCTCGTGCGCGTCGTCGACATCCGCGCCGCGATCGCCTTCGGCCTGCTGCTCTATGGCGTGAGCTGTCTGATCGACGCGTACCTGAGCCCGGATACCTCCGGCCCGCAGTTCTTCTGGTCGCAGGTGATCCGCGGCTTCGCCCAGTTCTTCGCCCTCCTGTTTCTGAACCAGGCGGCGACGGACTCGGTTTCGCGCCAATACGCCGAGGACGCCTCGGGCCTGTTCAACGCGGCGCGCAACCTCGGCGGTTCGTTCGGTCTGGCGGCCATCGCGACCCTGCTGGATCAGCGGATCACCTTTCACGTCGCCCGGCTCTCGGAGTCGATCACCGCCAATTCCATCGCCGGCCAGGCGATCGTGCGCCAGCACGCGCTCGCCCCGCTGAACCTGGCCATCCAGGGCCAGGCCATGGTCATGGCCTATGCCGACCTCTACTGGGTGTTCGGGGTGGCCCTCGTGGTGATGATCCCGCTGGTGCTGTTGTTGCGGCCGCGTCCCAAGCCGATCGGGGCGGGGGGTGCGGCGTGAGGTTCACCGCGATCCTTGTCGCCGGTGCTGGTGGCGCCCTGGTCGTGGCCGGCTGCACGGTTGGTCCCGACTACAAGGGACCGGCGGAGATGGCGCCGATCGCCGCCAACGCGGCGGCCTTCCACCGTGCCGCGGTGGCCCCCGTCACCGCCGCCGGTCCGGCCGCGCGCTGGTGGGAGGCGCTGAACGACCCGCTGTTGACCGGCCTGATCGATACCGCGCTGAGCCGCAGCCCGACCGTTGGGCAGGCCGAGGCCCGCCTCCGGGGTGGTCGCGCCACCGTCAACGAGCGCCGCGCCGGCCTGTTCCCGCAGGGCTCGGCCACCGCGCTGGCGGGACGTGGGCGCATCCCGACCGGCGACCTGTCCGCCTTGATGGGTGGTGGGGGGTCCACTGGCGTTGACACGGACCTCTACAGCGCCGGTTTCGACGCGATCTGGGAGATCGATCTGTTCGGGGGCACCCGGCGCGGTATCGAGAACGCGCGCGACCAAGCCGAGGCGTAGGCTGCCCAACTCGCCGACATCCAGGTGCAACTCGCCGCCGATGTGGCGCAGGCCTACGCCGGTCTGCGCGATGCCCAACGCCGGGAGGTGCTGTTGCGCCGCTCCGGCGAGATCGAGCAGCGCATGCTCGACCTCACCCGGCAACGCCGGGACCTGGGCACCGCCTCGCAGGCCGACGTGGAGCGGCTCGACACCCAGCTCAACCAGATCGAGGCCGCGATTGCGCCGCTGCAGGCCCAGGCGGAGGCCAGCCTGGACCAGCTCGCCGTGCTCACCGCCGCCGAACCCGGGCAGTTGGACGCGACGTTGAGCGGGCCCGGCACCCTACCGCTGCCGCCAGCTTCGGTGCCGATCGGCGATCCGGCCGCCATGCTGCGCCGGCGCCCCGACATCCGCGGGGCGGAGCGCCTGCTGGCGGCGAGCAACGCCCAGATCGGCCAGGCCGTCGCGCAGTTCTTCCCGACGGTGAGCCTGGCCGGCACCGTCGGCTTCGCGTCCACCAACGCCTCGCGCCTGTTCACCGGCGCCAGCGTTGCCGACCTCGGTGGCGCCGGCCTGTCCTGGGGCATCTTCAATTTCGGCCGCACCAGCGCGCGGGTGCGCGAGGCCGAAGCCGGGAACGAAGCGGCGCTGGCCCAGTACCAGAACACCGTGCTGGCCGCGCTCCAGGACGCCGAGACCGCGCTGTCGCGCTTCGGCCGCCAGCGCGAGGCGGTGATGCGACTGGCCGCGGCGGAGGCATCCGCCGCCCGCGCCGCCGCGCTGACGCGCGAGCGCCAGCAGGAGGGCACGGCGTCGCTCATCGGTAGTGGGTCAGTTTCAAAAATAGCCCGGAATGGGTTCCTAAAGCCTCCGGGCTTTCCGTTATGCCTGGCGTCGTCTATCGTTGTGATATGGAGAAGAAGGTCGGGCTGGCGCGGCTTGCCGAACGGTTCCGCGAAAGCGTGCTGTGGACGCACGTCATCGCAATCGTCCTGGAGTGGCTTGGTTGGCACGGTCTGGTCCTTAGCGTCGCGGTATCGGTCGCTGGCGCCGTGGGTAGCGTGATGCAGGGCATCCCGCTGTCGTATCTGCTCAACCCCAGGGGT
>PLTJ01000403.1 GCA_003164455.1 Acetobacteraceae bacterium | reverse complement strand
CAGGGCAGCCTAACCCGCGATCAGCGCATCTTCCGCACGCGCACGAACGGCGTCACATGCGCCACGCTGCGCATCTCGGTCAGCGTCGAGCCGTCGGGCAGCGCCGCAATGATGAACAACACGTCGCCGGGGATAAGCTTGTCGGCGAGCGGGTCCCAGAAGCCGTCCCGGTTGACATCGTCGATCTGCACCCCGGGCTGCAGGATGTATTGATGGATCGTGGGCGCCACCGGCCGCAGGCGATCGCGCTGCGCCGTCCCGGTTGGTGGTTCGGCGCGCAGGACCTCCGGCTTTTCAACCCCGGCCGGCAAAGCCGGCGCCGAAGCCGCCGGCTTGGCCGCCTCGGCGCGCGGGATCGCCGGCTTCGCCGCCTCGGCGGCAGGCGCTGACGGACGCGCGTCCGGCACTTTCTTGGGCTGCCAGGCATCCATCCGGGCGGCGTGGTCGCGGGCCGCCTTGACGATGTCCGCCGAGGCCCCGGCTTTCCCGGCCAGATCGGCCCATGCCCGAACCGCCTCGCCGCCGACGACGTCCTGGCCGCGGATCAGGAACACCGGCTCGTCGAATGGCACCATGCTGGTGCGATCGCCGGCAGCAATCATCTGCTTGTCGAGGCCCAGGCCACTTTCCTCGATGCCCAGCACCTCCTGCGCCAGCCGGCGCAGCGGACCCGATCCGGTGTGCTGCGCCAGCACCAGGGCGGCCAACTGCCGCGCCGTGGCGGTGTCCTGGATGGCGTCGTAGTCGGGATCGGCGTGTTTCATGATGTCCTCGGATCGTCTTTCCGAGTCTCGGCGAGAAGCACGGCGATGGCAAGCCCCGCCCGAGTTCATCCCCAGGAACGGGGCTGCTCCCGCCCCGCGGCAGAAGACAAACGCGGCGTTGCCCCTTACCCTGGGGTCAACAGCACAGGATCAGACATGAGCCAGCTCAGTGTCACGGCCGCGGGTTCGTTCACCATCGGCGGCGATCTCGTCATCAACCGCCTCGGTTTCGGGGCCATGCGCATCACCGGCGCCGGCATCTGGGGCGAACCGGCGGACCGCGAGGAGGCGAAGCGGACGCTGCGGCGCCTGCCCGATCTCGCCATCAACTTCATCGATACCGCCGACAGCTACGGGCCGTTCGTCAGCGAAGACCTGATCCGCGAGACGCTGGCCCCCTACACCGGCCTGCTGATCGCCACCAAGGGCGGCCAGGTCCGGCTTGGCCCGAACATCTGGCGCCCGGTAAGCCGGCCGGAGTATCTTCGCCAGTGCGTGCTGATGAGCCTGCGCCGCCTCGGCGTGGAGCGCATCGACCTCTGGCAGCACCACAAGATCGACCCGCACGTGCCGCGCGAGGAGCAGTTCGGCGTCATCTCCGACATGCGCAAGGAGGGGCTGATCCGCCACGTCGGCCTGAGCAATGTCGGCATCGGGGACATCGAGGCGGCGGCGCCCTACTTCCCCGTGGTGACGGTGCAGAACCGCTACAATCTCACGGACCGCACCAATGAGGCGGTGCTGGACTACTGCGCGACCCACGGCATTGGCTTCATTCCCTATTCTCCCTTGGAGCGCGGTGCCTTGGCCGGACCTGGGTCCATCCTCAACCAGGTCGCCGAACGCGTGCACGCGACCCCGAGCCAGGTGGCGCTTGCCTGGGTGCTGCGGCGTTCCCCGGTCATGCTGCCGATCCCCGGGACCGGCAAGGTGGCGCACCTGGAGGAGAACGTCGCCGGAGCGAGTTTGCAACTGAGCGACGCCGACTTCGCCGCCCTGGACAGGCAGGGTCGCGCGGAATGGCAGCGGCATCAACCGACACCGCGGGCCTGACCGCGCGGATCAGGCCAGGGCCGCAGTCCGGTCGTGCCCGGCGTCGCCTGCTGTAAATCGGCGCCGGACCACACCCGTCAACGGGCTCCCGTGGCCGTTTTCCTGCCCGCGGCGATGCCTGCCCCCTGCGCAAACCACGCAGGCGCAATCGCGCCCCCTCACGCTCGCCGTGGGGCAGTACACGGTGGCGTGTAATTTCTTGTTGAGAAGAGAACCGACAATGCGCAGCTTCGCCGTCCTGGCGGCCATTTCGCTTCCCCTTGGCGTGGCCGCCTGCAGCAGCACCGACACCGCCACCGGCCCATCCATGGTGGAGCGCCCGGTGCTGAAAGCCACCTGTACCCTCCAGTCTGGCGCCGCGAACCGGGCGTATGACTCCGGCTATGGCGTGGTCTCGCTCTCGGATCAGCAGAAGATCGAGGTGACCGGTTCCAACCAGGACGAAATCCGCGCGCGGCTGCTCAAACTTGGTGTCGCCACGAAAGAGCACCCCTGTCTCACCCTCACCGTGGACCGGCTCAACGAGGGGCAATAACCCGCCGCCCAGCAGCCAACCGCTCCGGCGGGGGCGCCCTTCCGAGCGCGGCCGGCACAGGCGTCATGGCGGTACCGACCGCTTTTGCCGGCTACGCTGGCGGGTCCAAACTCCGCAACGGCGGTCGCTTCTGCGGTGACTTCCTGCTTGCCGTTCCGCCTCAAGTTCGGCGGACTTCAATTGCGCCGCCCGCTGACATATTTCCCCGTCCAACGCGCGATATATCTCGTCAAGGCTGACGTCCGGGTGCCCGCAGGCCTCCCGCTTGCGCTCGCAAGCGCGCGCCTCGCCGGCGGTCCGCGCCATGCAGCCAAATTCGTACGGTTCACGCCCGTCGCGAGTCCTCCATTCGTGTCACTGCACTAGGTAGTTTCCGAGCCTGCCCGTGCCCGGGATCCCGATGCTAGT
>PLTJ01000229.1:2589-3150 GCA_003164455.1 Acetobacteraceae bacterium | reverse complement strand
TCATCCTCGGCGCCTATATCGACCGCATCGGCCGGCGGCGCGGCCTGCTGGTGACGATCGCGATCATGGGGGTCGGCACGGTGCTGATCGCCTGCGTGCCGGGATACGCGACGATCGGCCTGCTGGCGCCCGCGCTGGTGGTTATCGGGCGGCTGCTGCAAGGGTTTTCGGCCGGCGTCGAACTGGGCGGCGTCTCGGTCTACCTCTCCGAGATGGCGACCCCGGGCAACAAGGGCTTCTACGTCGCCTGGCAGTCGGGCAGCCAACAGGTCGCCATCATGGCCGCCGCGGTGATCGGCTACGTGCTGAACACCACCATGATGCCCGCCGAGGTGGCGGCCTGGGGCTGGCGCGTGCCGTTCTTCATCGGCTGCCTGATCGTTCCGCTTTCATTCTATCTTCGCCGCTCACTGGAGGAAACGCAGGAGTTCGCCAAGCGCACGTATCACCCGACGATGCGCCAGGCCTTCGCCACGGTGGCGCGGCATTGGCGGATCATCGGGCTGGGCATGCTGATGGTGGTGACGACCACCATTTCGTTCTACGCGATCACCGTCTACA
>PLTJ01000229.1:0-2470 GCA_003164455.1 Acetobacteraceae bacterium | reverse complement strand
CTGTTCGGCGGCTTCACGCCGCTGGTCGCCACCTGGCTGATCGGAGTCACCGGCAACCGTGCGGCGCCCGGATTCTGGCTGGCCTTCAGCGGGCTGTGCGGGCTGGTGGCGACGCTCATCATCTATCGCGGCGGCGAGGCCGCCCAGCGCGATCGGGCACGGCAGGAAACCGCCTGAACCGAAGGCTCCCCCTCCCGCAAGGGGAAGGGGGAGCGGTGGGTCAGCCCTTCGACAGGATCCCGATCAGTTCCGGAATTGCCTGCGCCTCGTGGCCCTGATCGACGGCGGCGGCGTACACCGCCCGCGCGGCCTGCGCGATGCCGCTGCTGGCGTCGAGGCTCTGCGTCATCGCCGTGTAGTAGGTCAGATCCTTCAGCGCATTCGAGATGGTGAAGGTGAAGGCGGACGAATCGTCGGCCAGCATGAACCCCTTCATCCGTTCCAGGATGACGCCGCCGCCGCCGCCCTTGCCCAGCACGTCGACGAACAGCGGGGCCGGGACACCCGCGCGCCGCGCCGCCGCGGCCGCTTCGGCCAGCACGGCGGCGAAGCCGAGGGCGACGAAATTGTGCAGCAGCTTCATCTGATGGCCGGCGCCAACCGGGCCGGCATGGGCGATGTTCTCGGCAAAACACTTGAGCAGCGGCAGAGCCTCGGCCAGCAGCGCGTCCGGCGCACCGACGATCAGGTTGAGCCGCCCCGAGGCGGCTTCCTTCGGCGTGCGGGTCATCGCCGCATCGAGGTATCGCCCGCCGGCCTTGGCAATGCGTGCCGCGACGATGCGGGTCGAATCGGGAATGGCTGTGGAGCAGTCGATGACGATCGTGCCCGGCTTGAGGCCGGCCAGAACGCCGTCGGCGCGGAACAGGGCGTCCTCGACCTGGGGCGTGCCGGTGACGCACAGGACGACGATGTCGCTGTGGGCGGCGAGGTCGGCGCCGGTGGCGCGCGCGGTGGCGCCCTTGGCGAGCAGGTCCGCGACCGGCTGGTTGCCCGGATGGTCGAGGAAAGTCAGGTCATAGCCGTGCTTCTGGATGTTCGCGGCGATGCCATGACCCATCAACCCGACGCCGATGATGCCCACATGCGGCTTTGCGCTCATGATCCGTGATCTCCTCCATGTCGTCGTGCTGGTTACAGGGTCGTGGCGGCGGACATCGATATCACGCCGGCGCCTTGGTCGTCTTGGCCGGTTTCGCGATGCTGCCGGCGTCGCGGCGCAGCCGGTGCTCGCCCAGCAACAGCAGAATGGGCGCGGCAATGAAAATCGACGACGAGGTGCCGACCACGATGCCGAACAGCATCACCCAGGCAAACCCGGACAGCGTCGAGCCGCCGTACAACGCCAGCGGCAGGGCGGCCAGGAACACCGTCATCGATGTGCCCAAGGTTCGGGCTAGCGTCTCGTTGATGGAAAGGTCGATCAGCTCCCGCAGCGGCATCGTCTTGTACTTGCGGAGATTTTCCCGCATCCGGTCATACACCACCACCTTGTCGTTGGTGGAATAGCCCAGGATGGTGAGCAGCGCGCCGATCATCACCAGGTCGAACTGCAAGCGCGTGAGCGCGAGGAAGCCGATCGCCTTGGTGATATCGAGAATCAGCGTCACCACGGCGCCGACCGCGAATTCCCATTCAAAGCGGAACCAGATGTAGACCAGGATCATCAGCATGCTGAGGCCGAGCGCCAGCATGCCGGCACGGAACAACTCGGACGACACCGAGGCGCCGACGGCGTCGGTACGCACCACGCGGGTGCCGGGCTGCGCCTGCTCCAGCGCCGCGCGCACCTTGCTCACGACTATCTGGTTGGCCGCCTCGGTGGGCTGCGCGCCCAGCCGCACCGCCACCGTGTCGGCGTCGCCGAAGCGCTGCACGCCGGATGCCTGCACCCCCTGGGCGGTGAGCGCCGCGCGCAGCTTGTTGAAGTCGGCCGGGGCCGGGGTGATCGCCTCCATCACGATGCCGCCGGCGAAGTCGATGCCCAGGTTCAGGCCGGGGTAGAAGAACAGCGTAATCGAGGCGGTGGACAGAATCGCCGAGCCGAGCAGGCCCAGGTAGCGCCCGCGCATGAAGGCGATGTGCGTGTGGTCGGGGACGATGCGGAGCAGGGGGCGCATGAAAAACATCTTGCTGGCTCCTTACACCGGCAGCACTTGCGGCCGGTTGGCCGCGTACCAGCGCACCATGAACAGCCGCGCCAGCATGGTGGAGGTGAACAGCGACGTGACAATGCCGACGGTGATCGTCACCGCGAAGCCGCGCACTGGCCCGGCACCGAAGAAGAACAGCATGACGTGGGCGAGGAAGGCGGTCGCGTTGCTGTCGATGATGGTGGAGAAGGCCCGGTGGAACCCGGTCTCCATGGCGTTCAGCGGCGTGCGTCCGTTGCGGACCTCCTCGCGGATGCGTTCGTTGATCAGGATGTTGGCGTCCACCGCCATCCCCAGCGTCAGCAGGATGCCGGCCA
>PLTJ01000295.1 GCA_003164455.1 Acetobacteraceae bacterium | reverse complement strand
GGATCAGGCCGTCGCTGTCGAGTTCGCGGTTCTCCAGGCCAAGCCGGTAGCGGCCGTTGCTGCCGAATTCGCTGGCGGCGACGTCGAGCGCGATGGCGACCTGCTTGCCGGGGGTGAAGCCGGCGTGCTCGATGGCGCGGACCAGCATCTCCAGCGCTTCTTCATTGGCGGAGAAATCGGGCCACCAGCCGCCCTCGTCGGCGACGCCGGCGAGTTTTCCGGCCTGCTTCATCAGCGCGCCGGCGGCGCGGTAGACTTCGGCGGTCCAGTCCAGCGCCTGGGCGAAACTTTGCGCCTCGGGGCAGACCACCAGGAAATCCTGGATGTCCACCCGCCGGCCGGCATGGGCGCCGCCGCCGAAAATCTGGATCTGCGGCAGCGGCAGCACGGTGGCCTCGGCGCCGCCGAGATAGCGGTAGAGCGGCTCGCCCTCGGCCGCCGCGGCGGCGTGCGCCACCGCCATGGACACCGCCACGATCGCGTTGGCGCCCAGGCGGGTCTTGGCCGGGGTGCCGTCCAGCGCGATCAGCGCCCGGTCCAGCCCCTCCTGGTCGAGGGCATCGCGGCCGAGCACTTCCTCGGCGATCTCGCCGTTGACATGGCCGACCGCCCGGGTGACGTCGTAGCCGCCGAAGCTGGAGCCGCCGTCGCGCAGCTCGAGCGCCTCGCCCGAGCCGGTGGAGGCGCCGGCCGGGGCGATGGCGCGGCCGACGGCGCCGCCCTCCAGCAGCACATCGGCCTCCACCGTGGGGCGACCGCGGCTGTCCCAGACCCGGCGGCCCTGGACGAAGGCGATGTCGGTTTCGCTCATGATGTCAGTTCCTTTCGCCAGGCGGCGCACACGTCTGAGGGGTCGCTGGCGGGTTCCGCCAGCAGCGCGCGGGCGACCCGCCGCACCCGGTTCTTGTCGGCTTCGTCGGTGATGTATTCGACCGGCGACTTGCCGTCGACCCGGGCCAGGAACAGCCCGGGCAACAAGCGCGCGGCGCGGGCCAGCAGGCCCTCGCGCGGCTCCCAGTCGATGCCGCCGGCATAGGCGGCTTCGAGGGCGCCGAAACAGGCGAGAAAACCGTCGCGCGCCGGCGGCGTCCACAGGCATTTCAGCAGCAGGTGGTTGAGGCAGAACGCCAGGTCGAACGCCGGGTCGCCCCACCAGGCGCATTCGGCGTCGAGGAACACCGGACCGGCGGGGCCGACCAGGATGTTCTTCGGGCTGACATCGCCGTGCACCAGGGCGCGCTTCGTCGTCCGGGTTTCCGTGACGATCGCCTGCAGGGCCTCGGCGCGATCGGGGTGGCGGGCGGCGGTGGCCACCAGATAGGGCTCCAGGCGGATGTCGTAGAAAATGGCGTCGGTGGGGAAGTTGGCCGCCACCGTCGCATCGGCGGCGGTGGCCGCGTGGATGCGCGCGAGGGTGGCGCCGACCGCCGCCGCGAAGGCAGCATCGGCCTGGCCCGCGTGCAGTTCGGCCTTCCACAGCGGAAAGCGCTCCGGCGGCAGGTATTGCATGGCCAGCGAACCGCTTTCCTCGTCCTGGCCGAGCAGGGTGGGGGCGCTGCCCGGGGCGGCGGCCTGGGCGCGGCGCATCCAGCGCGCCTCGTAGCGGTTGCGCACCACCGGGGCGCGCCAGTCGGCCGCCACCCGCAACCGGGCGAGCGCCCGCTTCACGCAGATCGGGCCATCCGCCAGATCGATGCGCCAGATATCGGAGGAAACCCCGCCGGTCAGCCGGGTTGCCTCTGCCGGCGCCACGAAACCCATGCGGCCCAGGCCGGCGGCGATTTCAGCGGGTAGCGTTTCCTCGGGCATGACGGCGTCCTGTGCCGGTTGCGCGCCGGGAGCAACCCGGCGGAGGGAGAAGGCAGACGTGCAGAGAATCCACGCCAGTGGCCCGGACGCCGGGTCCGGGCCACTGCCGCCTGGTCAGCGATTGACCGTCCTGGCGGGGATCCGCAACACCAGGAATACCCCGAACACCATGACGCAAGCCAGGATGTAGAGCGCCACATCGGTGCTGCTGGTCGCATCCTTGATCCAGCCGACGAAGTAAGGGCTGGCGAACCCCGCGACCTGGCCCATCGAGTTGATCAGGGCCAATCCGCCGGCCAGCGCGGCGGCGCTCAGGTAGCCTCCGGTCAACGGCCAGAACATCGGCAGCGCGGTCAGCACGCCCGCGGTGGCCAGGGTCAGGCCAAGGATCGCGACGGTTGGATTGCTGGCAAAGTTCGCCGCGATGATCAGACCGCCGACCTCCATCAGCATGGGCACGCTCAGATGCCAGCGGCGTTCGCGCCTTTTGTCCGCCGAGCGGCCGACCAGCACCATGAAAATGCAGGCGGCCAGATAGGGAATGGCGCTGAGCCAGCCGATGACACCCGGGTCCTTGATGCCGCTGGCCTGGATGATCGACGGCAGCCAGAAGCCGATGGCGTAAACGCCGCTCTGGATGCAGAAGTAGATCAGTCCGAGGATCCATATGCTCGGATTGCCCAGCACGGCGACGAAAGAGTCCGATACGGTCGACGGCCTGGTCTTTTCGTCCGCGATCAAGGTGTTTTGCACCAGCGACCGCTCGTCCTCGGTCAGCCATTTTGCCGCGGCGACATTATCGGTGAGCATAAACAGCATGGCGATGCCCAGCACCACCGTGGGCAGCCCCTGCAACAGGAAGAGCCACTGCCAAGGGGCGATTGACCCGGGAATGTTGGCGAAATGGCTCAGGATCCAGCCGGAGAACGGGCCGCCCAACACGCCGGACAGCGGGATCGCCGACATGAACAACGCCATCACGCGGCCACGCCGGTCCGACGGATACCAACTGCTGAAATACATCACGAGGCCGGGGAAGAATCCGGCTTCGGAGGCGCCGGTCAACAGCCGCACCAGATAGAATTGGTTCGCGCTGTGGATAAACATGAGGCTGGTGGAAAGCACCCCCCACGCTACCATCAGCCAGGCGAGCCATCGCCGCGCACCCACTTTGTACAACATCAGGTTGCTGGGCACGCCGCAGAGGACATAACCGATAAAGAATATGCCGGCGCCCAGGCCGTAGGCGGTCTCGCTCATGTGCAGATCGCCCAGCATTTGGAGCTTGGCGAACCCCACGTTAACCCGATCCAGGTAATTGAACAGATAGCAGATAAATAAGAATGGTATCATTCGGAGCGTTATTTTTTTGTACACACTATCCAGCATATTTTTATTTAGATCTGCCAGACCCGTGGTGGTAGGCATGGTGTTCTCCTTGGACGATTATTGGCAGCTTCCTGCCCGCAATGAAACCTGGTCCGGGAGTCGCCCGAATCAGCGCCCTGTTCGCCACCGAAATTGTAACCTAGCCCCCCATCCCCGCATCCTGCAACCGGGAGGGCGTGTTCCTGCGCCCCGACACGACCGCGCTGATGGCGGCCGCGCCGGAGCGGAAGGCCAGGGCTCTGCCCTGGACNNGTCAAGGGGTCCACTGACCCCTTGCAGGGTCGAGGGGCGGACCCCCGCCTTTCTTCCCTTCACCCCAACGCATCCTCGCCGTCGAGGGTGGCCGCGGTCGCGTGCACCACGGCGGCGATGCGCACCGCGGCCTGCACCTGTTCGCGGCTCAGTCCGGCCTGCACCACGACGCGTTCATGTGTTTCCATGCACATGCCGCAACCGTTGACCGCCGAGACGGCGAGCGACCACAGTTCGAAATCCACTTTATCCACGCCCGGCCTGGCCATGACGTTCATGCGCAGTTTCGCCGGCATGGTCGCATAGTCGCCGCCGACCAGATGGATGAACCGGTAGTAGACGTTGTTCATGCCCATGATGGCGGCCGCCGCCTTCGCCGCGGTCAGGGCCTCCGGGCTGAGCAGCGGGGCGAACTCGGCGACCAGTGCGCGGGTCACTTCGGCGTTCCGGGAAGCAAGCGCGCTGGCGATGAACGTCCCGGCACGTTGCTGCGGGTTCAGCAACGTCTCGGCGGCGAGCGAGCCGAGGTTGAGCTTCAGGTCCTTGGCGTACTCCGGCAACCGGGCACGCAGGGCTTCGAGCGACATGGTTTTTCCTTCGATGAAAACAGGGGAAAGGCGCTCCCCTCCGGTGCGCGGAGGGGGCGCGACCCGGATCAGGCGTGCTCGAACAGCGCCTGCGGCTTGAGGGTCTCTTTGCCCTTCTCCCAGTTGCACGGGCACAGCTCGTCGGTTTGCAGCGCATCCAGCACGCGCAGCACTTCCTGCGGATTGCGCCCGACGTTCAGGCCGTTCGCCGCGGCCCACTGGATGGTGCCGTCCGGATCGACGATGAAGGTCGCGCGCAACGCCACGCCGGCCTGCTTGTCCAGGATGCCGAGGGCCTGCGACAGTTCGCGCCTGTTGTCGGCCAGCATCGGGATCGCCAGGTCGTGAATGTCGGCGTTGTGGACGCGCCAGTTCAAATGCACGAACGCGCTGTCGATCGAGGCGCCGTAGAGCACCGCGTCACGATCGGCGAACTCGCCGGCCAGCTTGCCGAAAGCGGCGATTTCGGTCGGGCAGATGAAGGTGAAGTCCATCGGCCAGAAGAACACGACCTTCCACTTGCCGGGGTCGGACGCATTGGAAATGTCGGTGAACGACTTGCCGGGGCCCTCGATGCCCTCGGCCCCGGGCTTGACTGCGCTGAGATTGAAAGCAGGGAACTTGTCGCCAACGGTGAGCATGTTTTTTCCTTGTGAAACCCGGCCTCGCAGAAATGGCCGGCTCGGGTGCGGCGTCGATATGGTCTTCCGCGCATGAACGTGCCAATGAATTGTTTTGCTGACTTTGATCGGTAAAATCGATGATACCCCTGCCCACGCCGCAACAACTCCGCTACCTGCTGGCGCTCGTCGAGCATCAGCATTTCGGCCGTGCCGCCGAGGCCTGCGCGGTCACCCAGTCCACCCTCTCGGCCGGCATTCTGGCCCTGGAGCGCCAACTGGACGCGCGGCTGCTGGACCGCGACGGCGGCAAGCACGTCGCCTTCACGGCCCTGGGCCGGGAGATCGCGACCCGCGCCCAGGCGGCGCTGCTCGGCCTCGAGGCGGTCGTCGAGGCGGCGGATGCGGCGCGAGCGCCGTTGAGCGGGATCTTGCGGTTGGGCGTAATCCCGACCATCGGTCCCTTCCTGTTGCCGCGGCTGATGCCCGCGCTGCGCCAGGGCTATCCTGGCCTGCGCCTGTATCTGCGCGAGGACACCACCGATCGGCTGGTCGAGCGGTTGCGCGACGGGCGCCTCGACCTGCTGCTGCTGGCACTGCCCTGCGGGGGGGCGGAGACGGTGGCGCTGGCCCGTGATGCCTTCGTCGTCGCGCTGCCTTCCGCCCACCCGCTCGCGGCGCGTGACTCGGTGCCGGCCGCGGCCTTGCAGGGCGAGCGCCTGTTGTTGTTGGAGGATGGCCATTGCCTGCGCGACCAGGCGCTGGACGTGTGCGGGTTCGCGCGCGGGGA
This sequence comes from Acetobacteraceae bacterium, assembly GCA_003164455.1. Taxonomy (GTDB): domain Bacteria; phylum Pseudomonadota; class Alphaproteobacteria; order Acetobacterales; family Acetobacteraceae; genus Rhodovastum. The sequence goes on along the minus strand of PLTJ01000295.1, from coordinate 897 downwards.
GGGGCCGCGGCGCGATCCGGCGGAGCCCGACGGGTTCGCGGCCACCAGCCTGCACACGCTGGTGCAGATGGTGGCGGGCGGGTTGGGGATCACGCTGCTGCCGCGCATCGCCGTGCAAGCCGGTATCGCCGCCGGGACCGACCTCGTGCTGCGCCCGCTCGCCGGCGCCGGCGGCTGGCGGACGCTTGGCCTGGTCTGGCGCCCGCGGTCGCCGCGCGCCGCCGAGTACCGCGCCCTGGTCCCGTTGATGGCGCAGATTGCCGGTCAACTTCCCGAACCGGGCGGGGGGAACGCGGGTCCGTCCCATCAGGCCCATTAAAACGCCATATTGCCGGCACCATCTATGTCTTCAGACCTGCAGGAGGGTGCCATGTCCACCGTGCGACTATCTCGCTCAAGGTTGACCCGCCGTGTGCTGTCGCCACTTGCCGCCCTGGCGCTGCTCGGGCTTGGCGGCTGCGTGGCCTATCCGGCCTATGGCCCCGGCTATGCCGGCGGCGGCTACTACGCCCCCGGTGCTTATTATGATGGCGGCTATGCCCCGGGCTATGCCTATGGCCCGGGCTATGCCTATGCCCCGGCTGTCGTCATCGGCGGCGGCGGCGGCGGCTGGTACGGCGGCGGAGGCGGTGGTTGGAACGGCCACGGTGGTGGCGGCGGCGGTGGCGGCTGGGGCGGCGGGCATCACTGACAGCCGCGCTTCCTTCCCGGCGTCCGCCCAAACGAAAAGGCCAGGGGCAAAGCCCCTGGCCTTTCTTTTGCCGATCGGCCGGGTTGTTAGCGGCCCAGGGCCTTGACGATGGTTTCAGTCATCTTCTTGGCATCGCCGAACAGCATCATGGTGTTGTCGCGGAAGAACAACTCGTTCTGCACGCCGGCATAGCCCGAGGCCATCGA
>PLTJ01000099.1 GCA_003164455.1 Acetobacteraceae bacterium | reverse complement strand
GACATCTGTGTCAATCGGCACGCCGGGCGGTCAGGGTATCGGCGGAAAAATACAGATCCCTCAGCGGCCCGACCTTTTCAGCGCGCACCATCTCGGACTCGGTGTTTGCGCGGCCCGGTAGGCCGGCTGGGGACTCGATGCGCCGCGGGATCCTTCCCCCGGCGAGATGGCGGGCAAGGGGGGAGGAGAGGGGGGAATCGCTCGACTGCGCGACGGCCGCATCGGGGCGAAATGCGCTGAAACGGCTCGAAAAGGCGCCATTCGACCCATTGTTCCCGATGCGTTCCACAAACTACGGATCTGGGGGCTGGGAGTTCGAATCTCTCCGGGCGCGCCAGTAAACTCCTGAAATCGCAGAGTTTTTCGACCCTTCTCCGGCGGTCCCCGGAGCAGTCTTCGCGACGGCCCGACACTATCGCTTGGCTGCCTGCAGGCTTGGCCCCTTCGAACAGGCCGCTTCGGGTGGAAAGCGGCTGGCATTGGAGCGGACGCAATCCGGCAACGCAGGAGGCCGCGAGGTGTCCCGTTGCGATGTCAGATTGCTTCCGCCGTTCGCATGCTGTTGGACTCCTTCGACCTTGATCCCCCTTCCCAGGGGATCATTTTCCCACACCGGATCGCACCAGAAGGATCCAACTCGGCGCGCGGCAGGCCCGACGGATCAACCATGGCAACCATGCCCGGGCTGGATCAGAACGCTCCGCGACGTGGGAAGCAAAAAATATCTCTCGCCGCAGCCCTTGTCCGGGTTACCAGGATAGCGCGCGCTATTTGTGGAATGAGAGGTATGACGCGCAATCATGGATTTTGAGGACGTCAGCGTTACGACAAGATCACCCAACAGGCTTTGGACGCGGGATTTCGTCCTGTTGTTGCTGGGCCTGTCGTGCATTTCCTTTACCAACTACGGCGCCACGACGGTTATGGCTTTCTATGTGGCGAAGATTTCCGGCTCGCTCGCGTATTCAGGACTTGTGGGCGGAGCGTTTTCCATCGCATCGCTCGTGTTGCGCCCCGTGAGCGGCCTTGCGGCAAACCGCATCGGGGCACGGTGGATTATGGTGGCGAGCACACTGCTGTGCATGGCGGCGTGCGCGATGCATGCGGTCGCGGGCGCCATTGCATTACTGGTGGTGTGCCGCGTTCTGCATGGCGCAGGCTACAGCTTCTACACGACGGCGGGGAGCACGGCGGTTGCCAATGTCGTGCCGCTGGCACGGCGTTCGGAGGGGCTGGGCTACTATATGCTGGGCAACGTGATCGCGATGGCTATCGGCCCCGCGATTACGCTCGCGATTGTGGGCGACCACACAATGGCGGAATTTCAGACGTGTTTCCTCATTTCGGCTGCCGTTTGCCTGCTGGCCTTCAGCATGACGCTTGGTCTTGGCCGTATCGGCAGACCAGGCGGAGCGGGGCAGGGCACCGGCGCCGCGCCGATGCGGGCCAAATCGGAATTGCCACGGGCGTTCATGGGCTTCGAGGCCGGCGTGCTGTGGCCTTGCTGCGTCGGGTTCCTCATGCTGGTGAGCTACAGCGCCCTGGCGCTCTATCTGGCACCTTACGGGAGGGACTACGGCTGGGGCAACGTGGGAGCATTCTTCGGCGTGTATGCTGCTTCGATGTTACTTCCACGCGTCCTTGCCGGGCGTATTGCCGACCACCACGGGGCGGACATCGTGATGTTCCCCAGCTTCCTGCTGGCCATGGTGGGCTATGTCCTGGTTGCGTTTGCCCGCACGCCGTGGATGCTCTGTGCGGCTGGTGTTCCGCTGGGCATCGCCATGGGCACGGCGATGCCGCAAATCACGACGTTCTGTATTTCGCGTTGTTCGCGCGAACGGCGCGGCACGGCTGCGGCCGCCTATTACGTCGCGTTGGATGGCGCATTGGCCTTTGGCATGATCTTGGCCGGACGCGTCGTGGACGCGTTCGGATATCGCGCCGCTTACCTGATTTGCGCGGGGAGCGTCGCAGCGGCCCTGTTGCTTTACACATTTACCCTTTCCGGCACGCGTTCCAGGCGTAGCTGTTGATCGGCGTGGAAGTAGGGCATCGACTCGATCCCGATGCAGGACCCGACCAGGCCTCCGGCGGAAGCTTGAGGCGTGGCCATTGAATTTCCGCTTTGGGTCGAGGGCGTCGGCCCTCCCGCCCTTCGTTCGCGCGCGACGCTTCAGGCGCAGTCAGCCTGGGTGGTCAGCCGGCTCGGGCACGGGCAGCAAGTTCCAGGCGCGCTCCGCGGTGGCGGCGGTCAGAGCGACAGGTCGAGCATGCGGCCCTCGAAGATGCGATCGCGGGAACCCTCGAGGTGATGGCGCATCAGGTCTCTCGCCCGCTGAGCGTCGCGTTGGCGGATGGCTTGAAGTATTGCCGCGTGCTCGTCGAAGACGCCGAACAGGCCACCGCGAGGGCTGAGCAAGGTCAAGCCGTGGAAGCGCATGCCGATCGAAATATGGGCGCGCAGCGCCACTATGGTTTCGAGAAAATAGTGGTTGTTGGTGGCCTCGGCGATGGCGGCGTGGAAAGCGAAGTCCGCGTCTTCGCGATGCTGGTGCGCGAGAGTGGCATCACGCATGAGATCGACGGCCGCGGCGATGGCGCCGAGGGCTTCGGTGTTCCATCGTAGGGCGGCCTGAAAGGCGTGCTCAGGCTCGATCGTCAGGCGAAACTCGTAGCAGCGCTGGATGTCGGCGATGGTCTCGACCGGCGCGAACCCGAGAAACTGCGTGCTTGGCTCCTGGGTGGGGCGGCCCCGCACGAAGCTGCCGGAGCCGCGGCGCGAGAAGATCAACTTCTCTTCCCTGAGCCGTTCGAGAGCATCCCGAACGACGGGGCGCGAAACCAAGAACTTGGCGGCCAGTTGGTGCTCGCTCTGGAGGCGCTCCGTGGCCTTCAGCTCGCCGGAGAGGATTTGCCCGCGCAGCGACTGATAGACCCGCTCCGACAGGCCATGAGGACCGGTGCGGAGCGCCTCGGCCGGTTTGCTTTCCGTGTCACACAAGTTGGCGCCTGCCACCACTTCACCGGATTCAGCTGCTCTTTTGTCCACGAGATCCTCGCCGCTCATCCAGATCGCTTGGGAGATAGCGCTGGTGGCCGGTCGGCACCAGCAGGCTTAAAGGCCGGATCCGCCGGCAAGGCGCATGATGTTGACAACTCACCAACTTGTCAACCTCCTGTCGGAGAGTGGCCCGGGATCGGCTATTTTTCGAAATAGCCTTTGTGGAAGGTCGATATGTCCGAATTCCACGGGCCGGGACGGAGCGGATATCGATTCAAGGACGTTCAAACAGATTGACAACAAATCGCCGAGAGGGGATACACGCAGCCGTGAACTTGGGAGGGGTTCGTGACGCGGACGCCCGGAGAGAAGGCTTCCGAGAAGGCGGACGGCGACCCTCGTTGCCTGCGCCTGATCGCCGACGACCTGACAGGTGCCTTGGACGCGGCCGTCCAGTTCGTCGCGCCGGCGGCCCCCATCGACGTCTTCTGGCGCCCGACCGTTTCCGCCGGCAGCGTCGCCATCGACGCCGGCACCCGCGAGCAGGATGCGGCCACCGCGGCCCGCCAGGTGGCCGCCCGGGTTGCTACGTTTTCCGCCCGATCGGATGCCTGCCATTTCGTCAAGCTCGATAGCCTGTTGCGCGGCCATGCCGCGGCGGAAATCCGCGCCTGGCATGAGGCCATGGCGTTCACCCACTGTCTGGTCGCTCCGGCCTTCCCCCGGCAGGGGCGGCTGACCCGCGGCGGACACCAGTACTATCGTGACGGCGATACCTGGCGGCCGACGGCCTGCGATCTGGCGGCCGAGCTCCGCCGGGCGGCCTTTGCCGTGACTCTTTGCCGCCCGGGCGAGTCGGCCCCGCCCGACCTCAGCCTTTGGGACGCGGAAACCGACGCCGATCTGAAGGACGTTGCAGCGGCCGGCCGGGCCCTCGTCGGGCCGGTTCTGTGGTGCGGCAGTGGCGGCCTCGCCAGCGCGCTGGGCAGCGGGCGTTCCGCCGAGGCTGCGCAGGGCGTGCTGCCCCGTCCGCTGCTGGGCCTGTTCGGCACCAATCACCCCGTGACCGTCGGCCAGCTTGCCGCCTGTGAGGCGGCGCTGCTGTCCCTGCCTGATGGCGGCGCCGCGAATGCCACCCAGGTCGACCGGCAATTGGCGGCCGACGGCACTGTGCTGGTGCAAATCGCCCTTCCCGAGGGCGCGGCCCGCGCCGATGCGGCACGGTGTATCGACCGGGAATTCACCGCCCTGCTGGGTCGGCTTGCGCCGCCCGCCACCTTGCTCGTCTCCGGCGGGGAGACCTTGCGGGCGGTCTGCATGGCACTTGCAGCGGATCACCTGGAACTGGTCGGTCAGCTCCTGCCGGGTGTCCCCCGTTCCATCCTGCGCGGCGGGCGCTTCGAAGGCGTCTGCGTCGTCTCCAAATCAGGGGCCTTCGGAACGCGCGACACGCTGAACCGGCTCCTGGCCCCGCGTTTCACTTCAGCGCCGGGATTCACTCCAGCACAGGGTATCCCGACATGACGCCGCAACTCGCAATCACCATGGGCGATCCGGCCGGAGTGGGTCCGGAGATCATCCTCAAGGCCTGTGTCAAGCTTCAGGACCGGCTGCGGGCCGGCGAGCTGTGCGTGCTGATCATCGGCTCGATCGCGGTGCTGACCGAGACCCGCGCCGCCCTCGGGCTTTCCCTCGACGTGCCAGAAGTGACCGAGGCCGATGCCGAATGGCCGGCCCTGGCAGCCATGCAGGCCTGCCCGGAGGGTGAGCCGATTCGCCCCGGCGTGCTGTCGGTGAGCGGCGGGCACTTCGCCTACATGGCGGTGGCGAAGGCGGTGCGCCTGACCGGGACCGGGCGGGTGCAGGGCATCGTCACGGCGCCGCTCAACAAGGAGGCGCTGAATCTGGCCGGGCATCATTTCGCCGGCCACACTGACATGCTGGCCAAGCTTACCGGCGCTTCCGGTTCAGTGATGATGCTGGTGCACGGCAACATGCGCGTCAGTCACCTCACCACTCATGTGGCGCTGGAGGAGGTGCCGAAGAAGCTGACGCCGCAGCGGCTGCGTTACGTCATCGACGTCACCAACGAGGCCCTGACCGGGCTGGGGGTGGAGCGGCGCCGCATCGCGGTGGCGGCGCTCAATCCCCACGCCGGCGAGGGCGGCCTGTTCGGCCGGCAGGACATCGACGTTTCCGCCCCGGTGATCGCGCAGTGTGTCGCCGACGGCCTCGACGTCGTCGGGCCGGTGCCGGGGGATACCGTGTTCGTCAAGCTGCGGGCGGGCCAGTACGACGCGGTTGTCGCGATGTACCACGATCAGGGGCACATCCCGGTCAAAATCCTCGGTTTCGACGTCGATCCGGAATCTGGCAAGTGGAAGGCGCTGTCGGGTGTGAACGTCACCCTGGGCCTGCCCCTTGTGCGCACTTCGGTCGATCACGGCACGGCCCTCGACATCGCCGGCAAGGGGATTGCCGACGAGACCAGCCTAATCGAGGCGATCGACTATGCACTGAAACTCGCCGCCAGCCGCGCGAGCATGAAGAAGACTTCGTAATGACCCACGATCTGGCTAGCCCTATCGATCTTGTTTCTCCGCCCCGCATCAGCTTCGGCGTCGGCACGGCGAGCGGCGTGGCAGGCTGGGTGCGCGGGCGTGGCCTGAAGCGGCCGCTGGTGGTGGCCGATTCCGTCAACGTCGCGCGCATCGACCGGCTCGGCTTCGAGGCGGGCGTGCCGCTTTACAGCGGCTTCCATCCCGAGCCCGACGCGGCCGATCTCGCCGCGCTGCTGGCGGTGGTGCGGGCGGCCGAGCCCGATGTCATCATCGGCTTCGGCGGCGGCAGCGCGATGGATCTGGCCAAACTCGCCGCGGTTCTGCCCGACAGCGGGCAGGACTTCGAGGAGGTGGTGGGGGCCGAGAAGGTCTCCACGCGCCGCACCGCGCTGGTGCAGGTGCCGACCACCGCCGGCACCGGTAGCGAGGTGGGCACGCGCGCCCTGGTCACCGATCCCAAGACGCTCAACAAGCTGGCCGTGCAGAGCGAGCACATGCTGGCCGATCTCGCGGTGGTTGACCCCGAACTGACCGTCAGCATGCCGCGTGCCGTGACGGTGGCGACCGGCGTCGACGCTCTCGCCCATTGCGTCGAGGCCTACACCAATCGTCTAGCCCACCCGTTGATCGATCTCTACGCGCTGGAGGGCATCCGCCTGGTCGGGCGCTGGCTGCCGGTTGCCGCGGCCAACGGCGAGGACCGGCAGGCGCGCGCCGCCATGGCGCTGGCCGCGCTGTATGGCGGGATCTGCCTGGGGCCGGTGAACACGGCGGGCGGCCATGCCGTCTCCTATCCGCTCGGCTCGCGCCACCACATTCCCCATGGCGCGGCCAATGCGCTGATTTTCCCGCACGTGCTGGCCTTCAACGCGCCGGTCGCGGCGGAGCGCACGGCGACGATCCTGACCGCCCTCGGGCTTGAGGCCGCCTCGGAGGAGCGCGTGGTGTTCGCGGCAGCGCACCGCTGGTGCGTGGAACTCGGCTGCGAAATGCGCCTCTCCGTGCTGGGCGTGCCGGCTGAGGATCTGCCGGCGATGGCCGACGAGGCGCACGCGATCCGGCGCCTGCTGGACAACAATCCGCGGGATCTGACGCGGGAGAACATCCTTGCGATTTACCGCGCCGCTTACTGACCCGTTCGCGGGAAGGGACCGGTCGGCCCGCCAGCGTTCGGCGGCAAGGGAGACGACGCGCCGCGACCCAATCGGCGGGAAGCGCCGGGCGGGCACGGGCGCGGATGGGGATGTTGCAGATGGGCTTCGTCGCGGCGCTGCCCCTGCTGTCTTCATCGTCGCCTACACCGGCTCGTTCACCGTGGCGCTGCTGTTCTCGGCGCTGCTGGGTTTTCTGGAAATTCTCAACAACGCGTTCCTGCTGGGCAGGATCGAGCCGATCAAGGTCGCCGCATAGCAACCGCATCGGCAGGGAGGGAGAAAGCTTATGTTCGACGTTGATCTGCTCATTCGCGGCGGTACCATCATCGATCCCGAACGGGGCGTTGAGGGGCCGGGAGATTTGGCGATCCGTGGCGACAAGATCGTCGCCTGTCCACCTGGCGAGACTTGCCGCGCCGTGCGGACGGTGGATGCGACCGGCTGCCTGGTGACGCCCGGCCTGATCGACCACCACGCCCACGTCTTCGGCGGCGGAACCGCGCTGAGCATTCAGCCGGATCTGCTGCTGCCGATGGGCGTGACCACCGTGGTGGACGCCGGTAGCGCCGGCACCGACGCGTTCGGCGTTTTCCTGCGCGCGATCGTGCAGACGGCCCGCATCCGCGTGCTCTGCCAGCTCAACCTTTCCTCGGCCGGGCAGATTACCGAGGCGCATCCCGAGTGCCTCGATCCGAAGCACTTCCAGCCCCAGCGCATCGCCGCACTGGTGGCGAAGTATCCGAACCTGATCCGGGGCCTGAAGATTCGTTGCGGCGCCGAGGTCGTCGGCGAATTCGGGCTGGGTGCGCTGACCGCGGCGCTCGAGGTGGCCGGTTCGGTCGGCCTGCCGCTGACGGTGCACACCACCAACCCGCCCTGCGACATGGGCGAACTGGCCGCGATGCTGCGTACCGGCGACGTTTTCTGCCACTGCTTCCACGGCAAGGGAAACACGCTGGTCGGCGCCGACGGACGCGTGAAGCCGCAGGTGCGCGGGGCGCGCTCGCGCGGTGTGCTGTTCGATACCGCCGATGCCCGCACCAACCATTCCTACCCGGTGATCGCCGCCGCGCTGGCCGATGGCTTCAAGCCGGACATCATCAGCACCGATATCACAAACTCCTCGCTGTTCGGCAACATGGTGTTCGGTCTGCCGGTCGTGTTGTCGCGCTACCTCCAGCACGGGCTCAGTCTGGCCGACGTCATCCGCGCCGCCACCGCGACCCCCGCCCGCGCGCTCGGGCTGGCCGGCACGCTGGGTACCCTCGTACCGGGCGCGCAGGCGGACGTGGCCGTCTTCGCCCTGCGCACGCGTGATATCCGGCTCACCAACCTGGCCGGAGAGGAGATGACCGTCAGCAGACATCTGGTGCCGCAGATGACCGTTTCGGACGGCGAGGTCGTCTTCCGCCAGGTCGATTTTCTCTAGCCGTTCCAACACGCGACAACGGCTGGTGCAGCAACCCTCAAGAAGAGTACTCAGAATGAACGGAGAGAGGAAATGAGCGAAACCATCCCTTGCAAGAGGTGGGTACGAATCATCCCGCCGGTGATGATCATCTACATCTTTGCCTTCATGGACCGCATGAACTTCGGCTTTGCGATGGCCGGAGGGATGAACGAGTCGCTGAAGATCACCGCCTCCACGGCGGGTCTGGCGGCCGGTGTCTTCTTCTTCGGCTACCTCGTTCTGCAAATCCCGGGCGGGCACATTTCGGAGAAGGGTTACGGCAAGAGGTTCATTGCCCTGACCATCCTGCTCTGGGGCGGCCTGTCGGTCGCAACCGGATTCGTCGAATCGGCTTGGCAGCTGCTGACGCTGCGCTTCCTGCTCGGCGTCGCCGAAGGCGGTGTGTGGCCGGCGATTCTGGTGATCATCAGCAAGTGGTTCCCCGCTGAGGAACGAGCGCGGGCGAATGCGCTGTTCATCATGAACATCAACATCGCCATCCTGGTGACGGGGCCGCTCTCGGGCTGGATCATCCAGAACTTCGGCTGGCGGAACGTCTTCGTCATCGAAGGCATCATCTCCGTCCTGCTGATCCTGGTCTGGTGGCCGTTGGTCGAGGAAAGCCCGGCCCAGGCCAAGTGGATTTCCGCCGCGGAGCGCGACTACATCACCACGCGCATCGCCGCGCAGGAGGAGAACACGCGCGCCGGCGGAGCGCCGGTTTCCTACCGGGCGTTGTTCGCCAACGTGAATTTCTGGCGGCTGACGGCGTTCTACCTGTTCTTCCAGATTGGCGACTACGGCTTCATGATGTGGCTTCCCACCATCCTGAAGAACCTTACCCAGCAGGGCATGGCACTGGTGGGCCTGATGTCCGCAGTGCCGTTCCTGGCTGCCATGGCCGGGCTTTATCTGATCGCCTACTTCTCGGACAAGTCGGGCAAGCGGCGGATCTTCCTCGCCATCCCCGGCATCTGCTTCGCGGCAGCCTTCTTCCTGTCGGTACAGACGCGGGAAATCGCGCTGCTGTCGTTCGCCTTCCTGGTGATCTGTGGCCTTTTCCATAACGCCTACAACGGCGTCTTCTGGTCGCTGCCGCCGAAGTTGTTCACCCGCGAGGTCTGCGGCGGTGCCACGGGCTTCATCAACGGCATCGGCAACCTGGGTGGCTTCATCGGTCCGTACCTGGTTGGCTGGATCATCACCACGTTCGGCGATACGTCCTATGCGATCTACATCTTGTCGGGCTTCCTCCTGGCGGCTTTCCTGATCGCCATGACCAGCCCGAAAGCACTCGACGACAAGGCACCCGCGCCGGAATCCGGCAATCTGCCGACGTCACGGGAAAAGGCTGCGTGAGCTGAAATCTTTCTCGAATGACGGCGCCGGCCGAAGGGCGGCCGGCCTGCCGACTGAACCCTCGCCCCACGGTGGTACGCTCGCCGTCCGGGCGCTGCAAAGGAGATAGCGAATGAGCGATAAGCTTCGCGGCGTATTCAGCGCCGCTGCCACGCCGGTCCACGAGGATCTGACCGCGGACCATGCCAAACTTGCGGCACACTGCAAGCAGCTTCTCTCCGACGGCTGCCACGGCATCGCCCTGCTCGGCTCGACGGGCGAGGCCAACTCGTTCTCCGTCGGTGAGCGCCTGGCGATCCTGGAGGCGGTGGTCGGCGCCGGCGTGGCGCCGGCGTGTCTGTTGCCGGGCACCGGCATGTGCGCGCTTCCCGATACCATCGCGCTGACCCGCCATGCCCTTTCGCTCGGCGTGACGCACGTCGTGATGCTGCCGCCCTTCTATTACAAAAAGCTGCCGGATCAGGCCCTGATCGATTCCTACAGCTACGTCTTCGACCAGGTGGCGGACAGTCGGCTGAAGGTGATCCTCTACCACATTCCGCCGATCGCCCAGATCGCCATCACCGAGGGCGTCATCGAGGGCCTGCTGAAGCGCTACCCGAACACCGTTGCCGGCGTCAAGGACTCCTCCGGCGAGTTCGAGCACATGAAGGGGCTGGCGACGAACTTCCCGCAGTTGTCGATTCTCGCCGGGGCGGACCCGCTGATGAAGTCGCTGCTGGAGAACGGCGGTGCCGGCTGCATCACCGCCACCTCCAACGTCGCCGCGCGCTATCTGCGCACGGTCTTCGACGGCTTCGCCGACCCCACCGCCGCGGCCCGGGTTGAGGCGGCGCAGGCCTGCATCGTCGCCCAGCGCAACATCAGCAACCACTTCACCCAGATCCCGACGATCAAGGCGATGGTGGGCTACCGCTATGGCGACGCGAGCTGGGGCCGCGTGCGCCATCCGTTCATCGCCCTGACCGAAGCGCAACGCGTCGAACTCGGCAAGCTGCTCGACGATCCGGCCGCCGGATTCGCTAGGGGCTGACGGCGATCTTCTGCCGACGGTGGAGCCGTCGGCCCGCAAGGCTAGGCTCCCCGCCTTCCCTCGCCAACTTTGCTGAACTTCTGGAGTCGGTATCGATACGATGACAACCGTGGTGAGTCTTGGCGGACCGTTGACGGATGCGGCGGCGGCCATTCTGGAGAACGCCGGCGTACACGTGGCTTCGACCGAAAGCTATCCGCCCAAAGCCCAGGCGCTGCGCCTGCTGGAACAGGAAAAGCCGGAGGGGGTCGTCATCCGGCTCGTCGAAAAGATGGACGAGGACCTAATGCGTGCCTGCGGGCAGCTCAAGGTCATCGCCAAGCATGGAGCCGGGTGCGACGACATCGACCTGGCAGTTGCCAAGCGGCTGGGGATTCGCGTGCTCGCTGCGGTCGGATGCAACGCCCACTCCGTTGCCGAGCATGCGCTGGCGCTGATGCTCGCGCTGGCCAAGGATCTGCGCCGTCAGGACGCGCGCGTGCGCCACGGCGAGTGGGACAAGATGAGCTATCGCGGCTTTGAGGTGCACGGACGCCGCCTCGGCCTGGTGGGCTTCGGCCAGATCGCCCAGATTCTCGCGCAACTTGCCGGGGCGATGGGCATCACCGTGTCCGCCTTCGATCCCTTCATGCCCGAGGACGCGTTCGGCTCGGTCGCCCGCATGACGGAACTCGACGCGCTGCTGAGGTCGAGCGATTTCGTCAGCCTGCACACGCCTCTGACACCGCAGACGCGCGGCCTGATCGGCAGGCGCGAACTCGAGCTGATGGGCAGCAGGTCCTATCTGATCAACACTGCCCGCGGCGAGGTGGTGGACGAGGCGGCGCTGGTCGAGGCGCTCACGAGCGGCACCATCGCCGGCGCCGGCCTCGACACCTTCGCCACCGAGCCGCCCGGCGACGCCAATCCGCTGTGGGCGCTGGAGAACGTCATCGTCAGCCCGCACTGCGGCGGCGTGACGGGCGAGGCGCGCGGTCGGGTTTCCACCGTGACGGTGAGGAACGTGCTGGCGGTCATCCGTGATCAGGCAGTCGAGAAACGCTACTTCGTCTGCTGACGCACCTGGGGCGTCGGCAATGGAACAACGCAACGAAACAAGGAGACGGACATGCAACGAGAAGACGTGGCTGCCCTGAAGCAGCACTGGCCGCTGGTTGTGGCGGCGATGGCGGGGTGGGGGCTCGACGGTTTCGACTTCACCCTGCTGGTCTTCCTCATTCCCCACCTGGGCACCGTGTTCCACGTGACGCTGCCAGAGATGGCCTTCGTGCTGACGGCGACGGGGCTGGCCAAGGTGGTCGGCACCATCGCCTGGGGGAGCGCCTCCGACAAATGGGGACGCAAGCTGCCTTTCATCGTCGCGGTGCTCTGGTTTTCCTGCTTTTGCGGCTTGAGCGGGCTGGCCTGGGGGTACGTCTCCTTCCTGGTGTTCCGCATCTTCTTCGGCATGGGCTTCGGCGGTGAGTGGAGCTCGTCGGCGGCCCTGCTGATGGAGACGCTGCCGCCGTCCGCGCGGCCACTCGCCTCCGGCATCATGATGGCCGGCTACGAGGTGGGCTTCCTGTTGGCCGCCTTGGTGTTCCGCGTGATCTTCCCGATCGTCGGCTGGCGCTGGATGTTCGGCATCGGCGTCCTGCCATCGCTGCTTGTCCTCTTTATCGCTACGCGGGTGAACGAGTCGCCGGTTTGGCTGGCGGGACAGCACCGCCAGCAGGTGGTGGAGAAGCTGAAGGTGACGCCGGCCGTGCTGCAGGGCTGGGCGTTCATGGCCTTCATCAACTTCATGCTGTGGTCGATCTTCGCGCTCTATCCGACCTTCCTGATCACGGTGCGCCACCTGACACCGGCCGGGGTTTTTCCCTACGTCGCGACCTATTCGATCGCCTCGATCATCGGCAAGCCGCTGGCGGGCCGGATGGTCCATCGCTTCGGCGAGCGGCCGGTGCTGGTCACCTATCTGCTGCTGACCATCCCCTCGACGTTGCTCTACGTGCTCGATGACAGCGCGCTGGCAATGGCGGCTGGCGCGGTGCTGATGGGCCTGGTGGCCAACAGCATCTTCGGCATCGCGCCGATGTATCTGTCGCGTCGCTTTCCCGCGGCGCGGCGCGGTACAGGCGTGGGCGTGGGCTATGCCATGACTTCGCTGAGCGTGGGTGCGCCCTACGTGATCGCCCTGGTCACGCCGGTCTTGGGGCTGTCGGTTTCGATGGCGGTCTTCATCATCGGCAGCGCGGCAATATCGCTGGCTATCGCGGCCTTCAACACTGAGCGCTGGATTCCCGAGCGCGACGCGGCCTGAGAGACCGCCCCCGGTTGCCGCGCGCGGCAACCGGGGCGCGACGACGCGATGCGGCAAGCCGCCGGGCCTTCCCCTGGGGCGGCGGCTTTCCGTCCACCCCGCGGCGGCAAGCCCGTAGGGGGTGGCATTGGCCAGCCGGATCGCCTCCTCTTCGGTATCGAAGGGGCGGATGTGGCAGCATGGGCCGAAAATCTCTTCGGTGACGATCGCCGCGTCATCGGCGGCGCTGTGCATTCCGGCAGGGGCCTCGGCACAATGTGCCGCGGCACGGCGAATCGCCCACGCCGCGCCGCGGATCAGGCCGCGCGCACGTTGGCGAGGAACCCGTCGACATCGCTCCGCAGCGTCTCCGCCTGCTGTGACAGGTTGCCGGCGGCGCCGAGCAGTTGTGTCGCCGCGGTACCGGTGTCGCCGGCGGTCCGGCTCACGCCTTCGATGTTGCGGGCGATCTCCGACGTGCCCTGGGCGGCCTGCTGCACATTGCTGGCGATCTCCCGCGTGGCGGTACCCTGCTGCTCGACCGCCGAGGCGATCGTGCCGGCGATCTCGTTCATTTCGTGGATGATGCCGCCGATGGTACGGATCGCTTCCACCGTATGTTCGGTGGCGGCCTGGACACCGTCGATCTGCGTCTTGATGTCGCCGGTTGCCTTGGCGGTCTGGTTGGCCAGCGACTTGACCTCGCTGGCGACCACGGCAAAGCCCTTGCCCGCATCGCCGGCCCGCGCCGCTTCGATCGTGGCGTTGAGCGCCAGCAGATTGGTCTGGCTCGCGATGGTCTGAATGAGTTGGACGACATCGCCGATGCGCTGCGCGGTCTGGCTCAATCCCTCGACCACGGCGTTGGTCCGCTCCGCTTCTTCAGCCGCCTTCTGGGCAATCCGGGATGACTGTTCCATCTGGCGGCCGATTTCGAGCACCGAGGCGGACAGCTCCTCGGCGGAGCACGCCACGGTCTGCACGTTGGCGGAGGCCTGCTCGACGGCAGCGGCCACCGCCGTCGCCTGGTGCGTCGCCTGTTGCGCGCTGCCTGCCAGTGTCGTGGCCGCGGCCTGCATCTCGGTCGCATGCGCGGAAACCGAGGTGACGACGCCCTTGATGCCGGCATCGAAGGTGTCGGCGAGAGCGAGCATGCCGGCCTTGTGCTCGGCCTCGGCCGCGGTCTTTTGCCGCTCCTGTTCGGCACGCAGCCGCTCGGTCTCGATCATGCTGTCCTTGAACACCTGCATGGTGGCGGCCATCTGGCCGACCTCGTCCTTGCGGCCCACGCCGGGGACGGCGATGGTCATGTCGCCCGCCGCGAGGGTGCGCATGGCGGCGCACATGCGAACCACCGGTGCGGCGATGCCGCGGCCGATCAGCCACGCCAGCGCCGCGCCGAGCACCAGGCCACCGATCGACAGGCCCAGGACCTGGATGTTGGTCCGATCCATTGTCGCCAGCATGACCGTTTGCTCCTGGTTCTCATCGGCAATGCCGCTGGCCTTGATCGAATCGACGTCCTCCTGCACATGCCCGGCCAAGTTGGCCATCGGGCCATTGACCAGGGAGAGGATCCCGCTTTCGAGCATGACGGCTTGGCGGAATGTATCGTGATAGGCGGCCACGCCGTCGTGCAAGGCATCGAGGGTCTCGCGGTACGCGGTTTCCTTGGTCGTCTCCGTGATCGTTTGCAGCGCCCTGTCGAGTTGGTCGAAGTCCTTTGCCGCCGCCTGGCCCGCCGTCGCCTCCTGCCGTCCGAGCACCTTGTTGACGTCGAGGCGCACGATCATGAGTTGCTGCAGGGCCTCGTAGCTGAGGTCCGTCAGGTTGGCGTTGCCCGCGTTGGTGGCGTCGGTGATCAACGTCTCGAGCAGCTCGTGCTGCTTCTGGCCCGACGGGTCGAGGACGTCCTGCTGCAATTTGGCCAATTCCTGGGTGCGTGCGATAACCTGGTCGAAATCCTTCAGATAGGCGTCGACCACATAGGAGATGTCCTCAACCTGCTGATGCCGTTCCGGGGTTTTGATTTCGTTCATGCCCTGCGCCAGCAGCGCGTGCAATGCGATTGCCTCCTTTTTCGCGCCCTCGGCACTGGCTTGCCGGCCGGTGAACGCGTACTCGCTCACGAAGCCGCGGAGGCTCACGAAGCTGCGGTCGATATCGCGCGCGGTGTCGACGGCCGCCACTTCCTGCGCGTAGGTGGAGAAGCCCTTGGCGGACGACCGGAAGGTGGACCAGACCATGCCGGAGACAACGGCGAGAATCGCCAGCACGCAGACAAAGCCGATGGCGACTTTCGAACCGATCTTGCGATCGGTGAACAGCGATGCGAGTCCGTTGCGCTCACTCATAGATCGGATCCTCACGGAACAGCCGGCCGGCGAACTGGCAGAACCTGAGGTCCGGAGACAGCTCGCCTGCCAGCCCCGGCCCCGCCTGTCCCCGCCGCCCCGGTGTTTCGGGAACGTTACGGGGAGATTCGGCGGGACAGTGATACGCGGCGAGGGTGAAGAAAGAATTGCGGCGCGTGGTCAGCGGGGCAGTCGCGTCCCGGCGTCCGTGTTCTGGCGCTCCAGCCAATCGCCGATACGCCCGACCGCTTCCTGCAGGGCCTCAAGGCTCGCGGCGTAGGAGAAGCGAAGATAGCCTTCGCCGAAAACGCCGAAGCTGGTGCCGGAGAGCGTGGCAACGCCGGCCTCATCCAGCAGCCGCGATTGCAGCGTCCGGGAATCGAAACCGGTGCCCTTGATGTTCGGGAAGGCATAGAAGGCGCCGCCGGGGTTGGCGCAGCGCACGCCGGCAAGCCGGTTCAGTGCCGGGATGATATAGGCGCGCCGTTCGGCGAAGGCCGCGACCATCCGCCGCGCCGGCTCCTGCGGTCCGGTCAGCGCGGCGATGCCGGCATATTGCGCCGCCGCGTTGACGCAGGAATGGCTGTTGATCGCGAGCCGTTCGGCGTGCGCGACCAGCGCCTCCGGCCACACGCCATAGCCCAGCCGCCATCCCGTCATCGCATAGGTCTTGCTCCAGCCGTCGAGCAGGATCAGCCGGTCGGCCAGCTCGGGATAGGTGGTCAGGCTGACATGCGTGCCCTCATAGACCATCTCGCCGTAGATCTCGTCCGACAGGATCGTGACCTGCGGATGGGCTTGCAGGCCGGCGACCAGCCGGTCCAGTTCGTCTTTCGGCACCACCCCGCCGGTCGGGTTGGCCGGGCTGTTCAGGATGAGCAACCGGGTGCGGGGGGTGATCAGCGCCAGCACCTCCTCGGCGCTGAAGGAAAAGCCCTTGCTCTCATGCAGGGGCATCGACACCGGCGTGGCGCCGGAAAAGCGGATCACGCTTTCGTAGATCGGGAAACCGGGGTTGGGATGGATGATCTCGGTGCCTGGCTCGCCGAACATCATGATGGCGAAGAACATCGTCACCTTGCCGCCGGGCACGATCAGTACCCGTTCGGGCGACACGGTGACGCCGTGGCGGCGATGCAGATCGGCCACCACCGCCTCGCGCAGCGGCACGATGCCGTTCGCCAGCGTGTAGCCGTGATGGCCGTCGGCCAGCGCCTTGCGACCGGCCTCGACGATATGGCCGGGGGTCGGGAAGTCGGGCTGGCCGATGCAGAGATTGACGATACTCCGGCCGGCGCGCTGCAACGCGCTGGCCCGTGCCAGCACCTCGAAGGCGGCTTCGGTGCCGAGCTGGTTCATACGTTCGGACAGAATAGGAATGGTCGCGATCCTTCGATTTGGGCGGTTCCGTGCCGTGCAAACTGGTCACTCGGCCGGCGCCGCGCAACAATTTTCCAGCCGGCTGATCTGGCGGGACCGGCGCCGCCTGGGCTATGCAAGGTCCGGCCCAGCCGCAAGGATGCCGTATGACCGCCCCCGACCCGCGCGCCAATCCCCACCTCGCCGGCCACGCCGCCGCCGAGGCGGCGCTGGCCGAGGCGGTGCGCGCCGGCCGGCTGCACCATGCCTGGCTGCTCACCGGCCCCGCCGGCATCGGCAAGGCCACGCTCGCCTTCCGCTTTGCCCGCCGGCTGCTCGCCGGCGGCGCCGGAGACAGTCTTTTCCTGCCCCAGGACCATCCGGTGTTCCACCGGGTCGCCGCCGGCACCCATGCCGACCTGCTGACCATCGAGCGCGAATGGGATGACAAGAAAAAGCGGATGCGCGGCGAGATCGTGGTGGATACCGCCCGCGGCATCCCGGAATTCCTCCATCTGACGCCGGCCGAGGGCGGCTGGCGCGTGGTGGTGGTGGATGGCGCCGAGGACCTGAACCCCCAGGCCGCCAACGCGGTGCTGAAAATGCTGGAGGAGCCGCCGCAGCGGACCGTGCTGCTGCTGGCCTGCGCCGCCCCCGGCCGGCTGCTGCCCACCATCCGCAGCCGTTGCCGGCACTTGCGTCTGTCGCCGCTGACCGAGGCCGAGGTGGCGGGGTTGCTCGACCTCTATTTGCCCGGCATCGAGCCGGCCCGGCGCGACCGCCTGGCCGCCATGGCCGGGGGCTCGCCCGGGCGCGCCCTCCTGCTGGCCGAGGGCAACGGGGTGGCGCTGGCCGAACTGGTGTCGCAGGTGCTGGACAAGCTGCCCGCGATGACGATCGGCCGGGCCCACGCGGTCGTCGATGCGGTGGGGCGCGACGAGGCGAGCTTCGGCATCTTCATGGACCTGCTGCGCAGCGCGTTGGCGACCGCGGTACGCGACGCCGCCAGCGGCCGCGCCGACCCGGACCAGACAAGGCTGCTAGGCGCCCGGCCCCTTGCCGACTGGGCGGACGTGTGGCAGGGGCTGTGCCACCTGCAGGACGAGACCGAGGCGTTCCACCTCGACCGCCGACAAGCCATCGTAACCGGCCTCGGTCTGCTCGCCGGCACTGCACCGAGAGTTTCATGAAACCAAAATTCTACGTCACGACACCGATCTATTATGTCAACGACGTGCCGCACATCGGACACGCCTACACCTCGCTCGCCTGCGACGTGCTGGCGCGCTTCAAGCGGCTCGACGGGTTCGACGTTTTTTTCCTCACCGGCACCGACGAGCACGGCCAGAAGGTGGAAAAAGCCGCCGCCGCGGCCGGGCTTGACAGCCAGTCCTTCACCGACCGGGTCAGCCCCGCCTTCCTCGAGATGGCCCACCTCATGGGCATCTCCAACGACGACTTCATCCGCACGACCGAGCCGCGCCACAAGCGGGCCACCACCGAACTCTGGCGCCGCCTGCTTGCCGCCGGCGAGATCTACCTCGGCGGCTACGAGGGTTGGTACGCGGTCCGCGACGAAGCCTTCTACGACGAATCGGAACTGACCAGCCGGCCTGACGGCACCCGCGTCGGTCCTTCGGGCGCGCCGGTGGAGTGGGTGGTCGAGCCGAGCTATTTCTTCCGGCTGTCGGCCTGGCAGGACAGGCTGCTGGAATTCTACGACAAGCATCCCGATTTCATCGCCCCTCCCAGCCGGCGCAACGAGGTGCTGAGCTTCGTGCGCGGCGGCCTGAAGGATCTGTCGATCAGCCGCACCAGTTTCCGCTGGGGTATCCCGGTGCCGGACGATGCGGCGCATGTGATGTATGTCTGGCTGGACGCGCTGAACAACTACGTCACCGCGACCGGCTGGCCCGATCCGGATGCGCCGCGCGCCGCCTTCTGGCCGGCGAACCTGCACATGGTCGGCAAGGACATCCTGCGCTTCCACGCGGTCTACTGGCCCGCCATCCTGATGGCCGCTGGTCTGGCGCTGCCGAAGCGCGTGTTCGCCCACGGCTGGTGGACCATCGAGGGCGAGAAGATGAGCAAGTCGCTGGGCAACGTGATCGCGCCCGCCGACCTCGTCGCCGCCTACGGGCTCGATCCGGTGCGGTTTTTCCTGCTTCGCGAGGTGCCGTTCGGCAGCGACGGCGACTTCAGCCGCCGTGCCCTGGTGTCGCGCCTGAACACCGAGCTTGCCAACGATCTCGGCAACCTGGCGCAGCGCTCGCTGAGCCTGGTGGCGCGCAACTGCGACGGCCGCCTGCCGCCGCGCGGCGCGCCGACCGAGGATGACGCCACCCTGCTGGCCGCCGCCGGGGCGCTGCCGGCGCTGCTGCGCGGCCATATCGACCGCCAGGCCTTCCACGAGGCGCTGGAGGACGTGTGGAAAGTGGTGCGGGCCGGCAACGGCTACATCGACCGCCAAGCCCCCTGGGCGCTGCGCAAGACCGACCCGGAGCGGATGGCTTTCGTGCTGCGCGTGCTGGCCGACGTGCTGCGCGTCATCGCCACCGTGTTGCAGCCCTTCATGCCGGGCAGCATGGCGAAAATGCTGGACCAACTCGGCGTGCCGGAGACGGCGCGCGACCTCGCCGCGCTGGCCACGCCGCTGCCGGACGGCACCGCGCTGTCGCCACCCCAGGGCGTATTTCCCCGCTATAACGATACTGCCGCATAACCCTACGATGTTGATCGATTCGCATTGCCACCTGGACTTCTTCGAGCCCGACGAGGTCGCGGCGGTGCTGGCGCGCGCGGCCGCGGCGGGGGTGGAGGAGGTTGTCACCATCGGCACCCGCCTGACCGGCTCCGAGCAGGTTTTCGCCATCGCGGAAGCCCATGCCAACGTCTGGTGCACGGTCGGCGTGCATCCGCACCATGCCGCCGAACATCCTGTTCCTGAAGCAGAAGCCATCGCCGCGCTGACCGCTCACCCGCGCTGCATCGGGATTGGCGAGTCCGGGCTGGACTATTTTTACGACAAGGCCCCGCGCGACGTGCAGCAGGCCAGTTTCCGCGCCCACGTGCGGGCGGCGGCGATGTCCGGCCTGCCGCTGGCCATTCACGCCCGCGACGCCGACGAGCACGTCATAACTATCTTGCAAGAGGAATGGTCTAGCCTGGGTCCGTTCAAGTTCCTGCTGCACTGTTTCAGTTCGGGCGTAGGGCTCGCCGAAGCGGCGTTGGCGCTCGGCGGTTCGATCAGTTTCTCCGGCATCCTCACCTTCCCGAAATCGCATGAAGTCAGGAGGATCGCCGAAACCGTTCCGCTCGACCGGCTGCTCGTGGAGACCGATTCGCCCTACCTGGCGCCGGTGCCGTTCCGGGGCAAGCGCAACGAGCCGGCCTTGGTGGCCCAGACCGCCCGCGTCCTGGCCGAGGTGAAGGGCATCACCCCGGAGGCACTGGCCGAGCAGACCACGGCGAATTTCCGCCGGCTGTTCGCCAAAGCGGCATGACACCCCTGCACGCGATCCTTCTCGGCACCGGCGGATCGGCCGGAGTGCCGCACATCGGCGGCGCGGACGGGCGCGGCGACTGGGGCGCCTGCGACCCGGACGAACCGCGCAACCGGCGCACCCGCAGCAGCATCGTACTGAGGGGCAGGGGGGCGACCCTGCTGATCGACACCTCGCCGGATATGCGATTCCAATTGCTGGACAGCGCCATCGCCCGGGTGGACGCGGTGCTGTTCACCCACGCGCATGCCGACCACATCCTCGGCCTGGACGACGTGCGCGTCCTCAACCGCATCGCCGGCCGGCCGCTCGAGGCCTTCGGCACGGTGCAGACGCTGGCGGAGATCCAGCAGCGGTTCGGCTACGCCTTCCGGCCCTGGCAGCCGCCCGGATTCTACCGCCCGGTGCTGGTGGCGCACCCCATCAGGCCCGGCGAGGTGGTGAAAATCGGCGGACTGAGCGTGACCACCTTCGACCAGGACCACGGGTTCACCCGTTCGCTCGGCCTGCGCTGCGGCCGGTTTGCCTATTCGACCGACGCGGTGACGCTCGACGAGGCCGCTTTCGCCGTGCTGGAGGGGGTGGACACCTGGGTGGTCGGGTGTTTTCAGCGCGCCGAGCACCACACCCATGCCTGGCTCGACCGGGTGCTGGACTGGGTGGTCCGGGTGCAGCCGCGGCGGACGGTGCTGACCCATATGGGCCAGGACATGGACTGGGCCTGGCTGCGCTCGCGCCTGCCCGCCGGGATCGAACCGGCATACGACGGCATGGTGATCGAGGCGCCGGAATAGCCGCACGACCGGCCGCCGCCGCATTGCCGTGCGCCGGGGCTCAGGGTAGTTTCGCTGCCGCCTCGGTGCCTTCTGTCGGGCGCGGGGTTGAGAGTGAGGCAGCAGACCATGTCCGGCGTCATCCTCGCCGTGGTTGAGTACCCTGAGTCGGCCCACCAGACGCTTGCCGCCGCGCGCCGGCTCGCCGACCTGATGGGCAGCGCCAGGATCAACGTGCTCGCCGTCCGCGTCATGCCTGAGTCGACGATCATGCCGACCGAGGAGATCCTGACCAGCTATCAGGCCCACCAGATCCGCAGCCGCGAGGAAGACCGCGTGGCGGCGTTGCACACGACGTTCGAGGCCTGGGCGGCGACGGCACGCGCCGCCGCGGTCGCGGCCGAATGGGTCGATGTGGAAGGGCCGGCCGACACCCTGGTCGGCGAGTGGGGACGGCGGTCGGACTTCCTCGTCCTCAACTGCCCGGCATGGCGCGACAATGTGCCCGACCGGCTGAAACTGCAGGCGGCGCTGTTCGACACCGACCGGCCCGTGCTGATGGTGCCACCCGGGCCGGTCGTGCCGTTCGGGGAATGCGTCACCATCGCCTGGCGCGACGACAAGCGCACGATCCGTTCGGTGCTCGCGGCCCTGCGGCTGCTGTCGCAAGCGCGCGAGGTGCATGTGCTGGCCGGCGTGCGCGCGGGCCTGCCGGCGCCTGGCCTGCCCGAGATCCTCGCCGAGCACGGCATCGCGGCCACGCTGCATGTGCTGGCGGTCGGCGCCGGCGTGTTCGGCGAGACGTTGCTGGCAAAGGCGCACGATCTCGGCACGGATTTGCTGGTCATGGGCGCCTATACCCACAGCCCCTGGCGCCAACTGGTTCTGGGCGGCGTGACCCGGCACATGCTGGCGCATGCCGATCTGCCGGTCCTGATGCGCCACTGAGGGAGGGGAGGCCATGGCGGAGGTCATTCTGGTCGTGTCGGGGCAGCCCTCGCGCCAGGAGCGGCTGACCGCCGCGGCCCAGCGGCTTGGCACGCTGAGCGGGCAGGGGCGGGTGCGGATGCTCGCGTTCGGGCCGCCCACGGATGCGCTGCCCGCGCCGGACATGCCGGGCGAACACCTGCCGGATGGGGCGGACGTCGCCGCCATCGTCGAGGCGCGGGGCAGCCGGGCCGACTTCATCGTCATCGCCCGGCCCGCGCCCGAGGACGACCGTGCCACCCGCGACGCCTTCCGCGCCGCGCTGTTCCGCACCGATCGGCCGCTGCTGATGATGCCCCCCGACGGCCCGGCCGATACCTTCGGCGTCCGGGTGGCGGTGGCGTGGCGCGATGACCCGCAGACCCTGAAGGCGCTAGTGCCGGCGCTGCGCCTGCTCGGCCACACGGAGGAGGTGCTGCTGCTCGCCGGCGTGCGGGCCGGAAGCGCGAGCCCCACGATCCCCTCCGTGCTCATCGAGCACGGCCTGCCCGCTTCGCTGCATGTGCTGGCGATCGACTCGAGCCCGTTCGGTGACCTGCTGCTGGGCCGCGCCCGGGACCTGGGCGCGGACATGCTGATCATGGGGGCGTACGCCCACAGCCCGCTGCGGGAGATGTTGCTCGGCGGGGTGACCCGCCACGTCCTGGCGCACGCCGGGCTGCCGGTGCTGATGCGCCATTGACGGGCCCGCCCGGCGCCAGGGGTTGAAACGGAAGCCGGGCCGCCCTATCCTGGTGATGCAGCGTTACGGGGATGGGGTTCCCCAAAAGTGCCCTTTCGGAGGGCTGATGACCCCTACCGCGTCGGCGTGCGGTGGGGTCAGGCGTTTGCCTCCTCAACGTGTTTCTCAGTGCGTCCACGGGTGATCCCCGCGGCGCTTTCGTGTGGAGGGGGCTATTATGGACAATATCTGGCTGGCATCCGCGTTGTGGATCGGGCTGGCGCTGGTCGCCTCGGTTGTCTCGGTCTGGGTGGCCATCTCCGTCGCCCTGGTCGAGATCGTCGTCGGCGCGGTGGCCGGCAATATCGTCGGGCTGCCGCTGGCGCCCTGGGTGAACTTCCTGGCCGGTTTCGGGGCCATCCTGCTGACCTTCCTGGCCGGCGCGGAAATCGACCCGCAGGT